>JAQGLR010000171.1 GCA_028292765.1 Massilia sp.
CTGCCAAAAATATCGTAGCGCGTACCCAGCGGGGACGCCCGGTGCACGCCGGTCGAGGGACGCGACACGCCCGACTCCTGGGTCGGCACGGCGAGCGCCCAGACGTTGAAGTCGTTCGCGCGCTCCCTGAACGGCGATACGGTAAAGAGGTGTTTCGACAGGCGGCGCGCGTGGGCCTCGAACCTGGCCATGTCCGCCTGCGTGTAGCCGTCGCCCATGATCAGGAGGTCGACCTTCTGCGATGATGGGCCGCTAACGTGCACGGGAATCGGCCTGGCGGGCGCTGGCGGCTGCTTCTTGACCACTTCGGGCGCATCGGTATCGATTTCGACGCTCCAGGCCACCGAGAATTCGTTGCGCTCGTCGCGCTTGAGGATGCGCACGCGCACCGGCCGGTCCGGCTTGGGAAAACGGACCGATTCCTGGAACGAGCGGCTCATCTTGTTCGCCTCTTCCGTCGTGCGCCATTCGCCGAAGATGGTCGAAAAGCCGCGCGAATACAGCAGGTCGCCGGTCTTTGCGTCCACCACCTCCACCCGGTTCTGGCCGCGGTTGGTGTTGTCCAGGCTGCGGGTGGTGTCGCCCGCCCAGGGCAGCGGCTCGATCAGCACCTGTTCCAGGGCGTAGGTGTCGGCCAGGGCGTTGCCGCTGTGGGTGTAGTCGACGCGGACGGTGGCGGGTTGGGCGGCCTGGACTGCGCAACCGGCAAACATGAGCGCAGCAGAGAGCAGGTGCGCGAAATGACGGAGCATGGGGATTCCTCGTACGGTGGCGTGCCGCCATTGTAATCCTGACACACCTCGTCGAGGCGAGATCGGGGGCCGTCCCGCACCACCCTATTTGTACTGATACAGCGGCCTTCGTATCACGATCGGCCGGATGTCGAGCCGCACGTTGTAGACCGAATAGGCCTCGGTCGCGGCCGACATGTAGCCCACGCTCTCGCTCGTGCGCGAGAACCTGAATTCGAAGCCGAGGTCCGGCTGCACGCCGTGCGGGCTGTCGAGCGTGAGGCCGATGGCCTCGACCTGGTCGCTGTCGATCAGTTTGCCCATCAAATCGACCACCGTGCTGTTGCCGAGGATGTCGGCCGAGAACAGCGGCTCGCGGTAGTAGGGCCGGGCCGGGTCGAGCCGGCCGTCGGCCTTGTCGGGCGCCGGGGTGAAGGTGTGGCTGGCGATGTTGAAGCGGTCGCCATTGTCGAGGTAGCTCAGCTTGACGTTGCTGACGTTGAAGGCGCCCTGCCGGGCCTTGGCGCTTGATAAATCGACGACCAGCGCGCCCTTGTAGCCGACCACCTCCACGTCGCGGTTGGGGCCGACGATCATGGCCGTGTCCTCATCGATGCCCAGGCCCAGCTTGTAGCCTTTTTGCAGCATGACCGGCAGCATGCGCGCGAAGCGCCCGCGCACCAGCAGGTGCTGGTCGACGAACACGTCGTTGCCGATGAAGCCGAGGCCGGGCGCGATTTCCTGGCCGTCGGTGAGACCGAGCTTCAGCGTGGCCAGTACCGGCTTCGGATGCCCGAACATGGTGCTGCTCATGATGGCCGCGCCGGCGCTGCTGCCGGCAATCACCCCGCCGCGCCGGTACAGGTCCCACAGGGCATCGAGCACCAGGGTGTTGCTGCCGTCGGGGCGGCGCAGCGCGTGCGTGATGCGGGACTGGTCGCCGCCGCTGAAGTAGGCGCCGCCGGCGGCGCGTACGGCGGCGGCGATGTCGGGATTGTCGGCGGCGGCCTGGTAGTCGGTGCCGGCGAGGCGCACCGCGACGGGGACGAAGAAGGCTTGCGCCCCATATTTGCCCAGGCGCTCGACGAGGGCCTTGCCGGCTTTTTCAGGATGCTCGGAAGCCGAGGCGAACACCGCGATGCGGGCGCCCTGCCCGCCCGCGAGCTGGACGATGCGCTCCCAGACGGCGGCGTTGTCCGGACGCAGGGCGCCGCCGATGATGACGAGCGACCCTGTCGAGCCCGGCAGCTCGGCGGCCTGCGCCGGGAGAGAGGTCAGCAAGAGCAAGGAAACGGCAAGCGCAACAGAACCAGCGATCGACCACATACGATCTCCTTCTCGAACACAGCAAGTCCTAAGCGTGAGTCGAGAAGCATCGCACCATGTTGAGCCGGGTCAGGAGAGATAAATGTTCGGGAAGTAACGCTCCATCAGCGTTTCCGGCTTGTGCGGCGAGGTGAAACCGAAGCGTTCATACAACCCTTGCGCATCGTTCGTGGCGAGCGTGAAGCGGCGCAGGCGTTGCAGGCTGGGATGGCGCAGTACGGCGGCCACCAGTTGCTTGCCGTAGCCGTGGCCGCGGAATTCCGGCAACACGAATACGTCGACCATGTTGGCAAACGTGGCGAAATCGGTGATCACGCGGGCAAAGGCGATCTGCCGGCCGTCCAGGTAGCCGCCGAAGCACAGCGAATTCTCGATGGCCCGTTCGACCAGCGGCCGCGAGATTCCCACCGCCCAGCTCGACTGCTCGCTGAGGAAGCGGTAAATCACGGGAATGTCGAGCCGCGCCTGATCGGTGCTGACCTCGAAACTGGAGTCGTTGGTAGTCATTGCCTGCTTACCTGGCGATCGTCTGGCGAAAAAACCAATTCTAGCCCCGTTTTCCCTTTCGATAAGATTCGATTGACCCTAGAGCGCAGACCTTAGCGTCCCTGGGGCTGCTGGCGGCCCTGCAGGTAGCGTTCCGGCAGCGCCAGCCCGCCGTCTTCGGCGCGCCAGACGAGGTTGGCGATCCACCAGCGCTTGCCGTCATGGGCCAGCTGGATGCTGTTGATGCCGCGCATGAAGGGCCTGGCGTCGTTGGGCGAACGCAGCAGCTCGTAGGTGCTGAACACGTGCGCCAGTTGGCCGAAGGCGTCGGTAGTGCGCGAGATTTCGCGCTCGTAGAAGCCGCTCGTATTGAAGGCGCTCATGTTGCGGCTGATATAGTCCTCGACCGTCATCGCGCGCAGGCCAAAGCCGCCCTCCGGGCGCGCCGCGATCCCCATCAGTTTCGCGTCGGGCGCGAACAGGGCGCGCATCCGGTTCCAGTTGCGCGGCACGCCGGCCGGCCCCGAGATCACGTCGTACAGGGCGGCGACGATGGCGTCGACCGAGGCGCCGTCGGCCTCCCTGGCGGTGGCCGGCTGGGCCGGGGCGAGTTGTATCGGCTGCGCTACGGACGCGCCCGCACCAAAGGCGAGTGCAGCGGCAAGCCCGAGCCTCATCCATCGTTTCATTGTTTTCTCCCACCTTGCATATGTTAACAATCGAATAATCGGCTATTTTGTGTTTTTTGTCATCCCGAAGCCACCCCCTGCGACCCTGCAAGTTGGCGGTTTATAATCTGGTAAATCAACCGGAACCCACCATGACCGAACAATTCTCCAAAAAAGCCGAAGCCTGGTCGGCACGCTTCTCCGAACCCGTGTCGGACCTCGTCAAACGCTACACGGCCTCGGTGTTCTTCGACAAGCGCCTGGCCATGTACGACATCGAAGGTTCGCTCGCGCATGCCGAGATGCTGGCCGCGCAGGGCATCATCAGCGCGCAGGACCGCCTGGATATCGAACGCGGCATGGCGCAGATCCGCGCCGAGATCGCGGCCGGCAGCTTCGAGTGGCTGCTCGACCTCGAAGACGTGCACCTGAATATCGAAAAACGCCTGACCGAACTGGTGGGCGACGCCGGCAAGCGCCTGCACACGGGCCGTTCGCGCAACGACCAGGTGGCGACCGACATCCGCCTGTACGTGCGCGCGGCGATCGACGACGTGGTGGATCTCCTGAACCGCCTGCGCGGCGCCCTGACGGACCTGGCGGAGCGCCACTTCGACACCATCATGCCGGGCTTTACCCACCTGCAGGTGGCGCAGCCGATCACCTTCGGCCACCACATGCTGGCCTATGTCGAGATGTTCGGCCGCGACGCCGAGCGCATGCTCGATGCGCGCCGCCGCGTCAACCGCCTGCCGCTGGGCGCAGCCGCCCTGGCCGGCACCACCTTCCCGATCGACCGCCTGCGCGTGGCGCACACCCTCGGCTTCGAGGACGTCTGCCACAACTCGCTCGACGCCGTCTCGGACCGCGATTTCGCGATCGAATTCACGGCCGCCGCCTCGCTCGTCATGATGCACGTGTCGCGCATGTCGGAAGAGCTGGTCATGTGGATGAGCCCGCGCATCGGCTTCATCGACATCGCCGACCGCTTCTGCACCGGCTCGTCGATCATGCCGCAAAAGAAAAACCCGGACGTGCCGGAACTGGCACGGGGCAAGACCGGCCGCGTCTATGGCAACCTGACGGCCCTCCTGACCCTGATGAAAGGCCAGCCGCTGGCCTACAACAAGGACAACCAGGAAGACAAGGAGCCGCTGTTCGACACCGTCGACACCGTGCTCGACACGCTGCGCATCTTCACCGACATGGCCGGCGGCATCACCGTCAAGCCCGAGAACATGCGCGCCGCCGCCCTGCAGGGCTACGCCACCGCCACCGATCTCGCCGACTACCTGGTCAAGAAGGGCCTGCCCTTCCGCGACGCCCACGAAGCCGTGGCGCATGCGGTGCGCGCCTGCGACG
>JAQGLR010000176.1 GCA_028292765.1 Massilia sp.
CGGCAGGGCGCGCCCTTCGGCGTCCAGCACCCAGCGCGTCATGCGCGACAGGCGCAGCTCGAGGTCGAGGTGGGACGGAAGGCTGGCCAGATCGAACATCAGTTCGTCGCGCGCGCCGCCCTCGAAATGCTTGGTGGCGAGCTGGCCGCCGTCCGCCGGGTCGAGCCGGGCGATCTGGCGCCAGGCCAGGCGGCGCAGCGGGTCACCCGCCCGGTACGGACGCACGCCGGCGAAATCGTCTTCGCCGGCGCCCCCCAGGCCATCGATGCGGCCACCCGCGCCCCGCGGCAGGGGCGGCGCGCCTTCCTCGGGAAACGGATAGACCAGCGCCTGCAGGTCGGGGCGCCAGTAGCTCCAGGCGCGAAACAGCCCGAGCGGGAAACGCGTGGAGAGCGTCAGGCGCGGGGCCTCCAGCCAGCCGCGGGATTCAGTGGGCAGGGCCAGGCGTACCGTGGTGCTGCCAAGCGCCGCGACGTCGACGGCGTGGCGCGCCTCCTCCACGCTCGCGACGTCGATCCACAGGGCGTAGCGCGGGCGTGCCGTGGTGTTCACCAGTTGCAGCTCGAAGCTCGCCTCCTGGCCGGCGAACACGGGCGCCGCGCGCACCGGTTTCAGGCGCAGGTGCGCCAGGTTGCGCCAGGTGAGCACCATGTCGACCAGCGCGCACGAGAGCGCAAGAAAGGTCAGCGCGAAACCGAGGCCGAGGTTGTAGTTGATCGAGCCGACCAGGAGCACCAGCAGCAGCGCGCCGAAGCCCAGCCCGGGCCCGGTCGGCAGGATGTAGATGCGGCGCTGGCCGAGGAACAGCTCGCCCTTGTCGCGCGCGGCCGAGCGGCGCCATCCAAGGCTCCGGCGGCGGAACCAGTCGCCGATCGGCCCGGCCGTCGTGTGCGCCTGCGCCATCAGGGCTCCTTACACCGGCACCGATTTTTGCAGCTGCAGCACCAGGTCGCGGCTGGCCAGCGCCATGCCCTGCGCCGACTTGAGCGGGCGCAGGCGGTGCGCGCAGACCGGCACCAGCACGGCCTGGATATCTTCCGGCAGCACGTGGTCGCGGCCCTCCAGCGCAGCCCAGGCGCGCCCGGCCTGCAGCAGCGCGATCGCGGCGCGCGGCGACAGCCCTTCGGCAAACAGCGTGCCGCCGCGCGAGGCCTGGGCCAGCGCCTGCACGTAGTCGATCAGCGCGCTGGAGGCGTGGATGCCGCGCAGTGCGCCGCGGGCGTCGAGCAGCTCGGCCGGGTTCATCGCCGGTTTCAGTTCGCGCAGCAGCGCGCGCCGGTCTTCGCCCATCAGCAGCGCGCGTTCGGCGGCGGCGTCCGGATAGCCCAGCGACAGGCACATCAGGAAGCGGTCGAGCTGCGACTCGGGCAGCGGGAAGGTGCCGACCTGGTGCGCCGGGTTTTGCGTGGCGATGACGAAGAACGGGTCGGGCAGGGGACGCGTCACGCCGTCGATGCTGACCTGGCGCTCTTCCATCGCTTCGAGCAGGCCGGATTGCGTTTTTGGCGTGGCGCGGTTGATTTCGTCGGCCAGCAGCACCTGGCTGAAGATCGGCCCCGGGTGGAAGGTGAAGCCGTTCTTCTCGCGCTCGTAGACCGAGATGCCGGCCACGTCCGCCGGCAGCAGGTCGCTGGTGAACTGGACGCGGTTGAACTTCAGCCCGAGCGAGAGGGCGAGGGCGTGCGCCAGCGTGGTCTTGCCGACGCCGGGCACGTCTTCGATCAGGAGGTGGCCGCCGGCGAGCAGGCAGGTAAAGGCCAGGCGCACCTGCTGGTCCTTGCCGACCAACACCTGGTTGACCTGGCGGGCGCAAGCATGCAGTTTGTTGAACATATTGGGTTCCGATAGCAAGTGGTGCGACGCGGCGGTCGACATGGTAGATTAGCGCCATTGGCAACTTTCTTTCTACGCCGCGGCAAGCCGTCCGGATGATTCTATGCGAGATCGGCTCATCCCGGGGTATAGCTGAGTTATTGGCCGAGTCATATCCGACGACAAGCACCACCGCACCCCGACCGCACCACATGAGTACAGCCATCTACAGCCATCCCGACTGCCTGCGCCATGACATGGGCGACTGGCATCCGGAGTCGCCGTCGCGCCTGCGGGCGATCGACGATCAATTGATCTTGGCCCGATTAGAAGGGCTCCTCGAGCGCCGCATCGCGCCGCTCGCGGAGATTCCCGCGCTGCTGCGCAACCACACCGAAGGCGCGCTGGCGCTGGTGCGCGACAACCTGCCAAAGGCGCCCGGCGAAACCTATCCGCTCGACGCCGACACCCTGCTGTGCCACGCCAGCTTCGACGCCGCCCTGCGCGCCGCCGGCGCCGCCCTGGCCGCCACCGACGCGGTGCTTGCCGGCGAAATCGAGAACGCCTTCTGCTCGATCCGCCCGCCGGGCCACCACGCGCGCCCGAACGAGCCGATGGGCTTTTGCCTGTTCAACAACGTGGCGATCGCGGCGCGCCATGCGATGGAAAGCCACGGCCTGGAGCGCGTCGCCATCGTCGATTTCGACGTCCACCACGGCAACGGCACCGCCGAATCCTTCCGCGACGACCCGCGCGTGCTGATGGCCAGCTTCTTCCAGCATCCGTTCTATCCGTACACCAAGCCGGAACCGATCACCGCCACCCACGTCAATGTGCCGGTCCCGGCGGGCAGCGGCGGCGAGGTCGTGCGCCAGGTGGTGAACGAATACTGGCTGCCCGCGCTGCGTGCGCACCGTCCGCAGATGATCTTCATTTCGGCGGGGTTCGACGCCCACCGCGACGACGACATGGGCGGCATGGCGCTGGTCGAAGCCGACTACGCCTGGATCACGCGCGCGATCATGGCGGTGGCGCGCGAACATGCAGGGGGCCGCATCGTCAGCTGCCTCGAGGGTGGCTACGATTTGTCGGCCCTCGGCCGCAGCGTCGTCGCACACCTGAAAGTCCTGGCAGAATTTGATTAACAGCAAACTATCTTCGTTTTTGCAGATACGCAACAAGATCTTCTCCTTTCAATAGTGCAATTGACTGGTGCCAACCTCAGGCATACAGTCGATTCAGCCGCAGGACGCGGCTGCGCCTGGCTCCGCCGGCAGTGTTGGCGACCTGCCGGGCGTCCACTTAAAAAAGGAGGAGATTGTGAAGAGAGCACTACAGATGGTGGTGGCGGTCTGCCTGATGGCAGCCTCTGGCCTGGCTGCAGCGGCGAACTACACGCTGTGGATCAACGGACGTACGGGCGGCGGCGCGATCGGCAATTACAACAGCTGGACTTACTGGGGGCCGGGCACGACGGCCGCGGGCGTCAACAAGAAGTCGGTCAACTGGGACGGCCGCAGCAGCATCGCTTCGCAAAGCGGCAAGATCCGCGACGCGCTCGACTGTTTCTGCACCGGCAGCAACTGGTGCTATGTCGCGACCCACAGCGCCGGCGACCTGATGATGGGCTATACGATGGCCAGCTATGGCGGTTCGGCGCGCATGAAAAAGAACGCGTCGCCCGGGTTGAGCGGCGTGTGCGGCAATTCGGACGGCAGCTCGCAGACCGGCTGGAACATCAAATGGGTGCGCGCCGCCTCGGGCGCCGGCGGCGGCTCGGAGCTGTCGGACGCCGGCTCCTGGACCACGTCGGAGCCGCTGGTGCAGGACCTGAAAACCACCACCGCACGCGCCATGTACAACCACAACACCACGCGCAACGTCTGGTTCTACATGTATGCCGGCGCCAAGGGCACGGCCTACTCGGGCATCCTGCCGGGCCAGGACGACGAGGCCGTGGCCTACCACAGCACCGGCGGGGTGGCCGGCAGTTCGGGCGGCTCCTGGTGCAACCCGAGCGACTGGCTGTGCAACGACCTGGCATTGGGGACGGCGGCCAACGAAGGAGGGGCCGTGAAATGGAGTTACCACTCCGTGAGTTTCCGCGACGATAACGAGGCCTATAACCACTACGCCAACGGCAATTGGGGCGGGATCGTCGGGGTGGTACGCAGCGCCATGGTGAACAGTGCCCTCTGACCGTCCACGGCAAGGCAAGGGTGCCGGCCTGCGCCGCTGGCTGCCAGCGCTGCTGCTGGTGGCGCTGGTGGCAGCCATCGCCTGGCTGGCGCTGCGGGGCGATTCGCAACCCGCGGCGCCGGCCCTTGCCAGCGCCACTCCTCCTTCCCGGGGCCCGCAATTCTTCGGCCAGCTGGCAGGGCAGATGGGCCCGCCGGTGGCCGACGAGCGCGCGCGCCGGCGCCAGCAGCTGGTGGAAACCTTCCAGCTGGCCGACCACAGCTATTGCAGCTACCGCGAGGGCAGCAAGTACCCGGCCAGCTCGCGGCCGATGTCGCAGAATCCCGACCAGGCTTACCCGAACCGTCCCGTCACGGAGATCAACCCGATGCGCGGCGACGACCGACGCAGCAACCCGAACATCCTGCTCCAGACCTCGCAGTCGCGCGTGTTCCTGGCGGCCGGCGAATCGGTCGCGTTCTCGCTGCGCGCGGTCGAGCCGAATGGGACGGTCGTGCCGCTGGTGGTCACGCGCTCGATCGCGGCCGGCATCACGCTGGCGGGCGCGCGCCCGACCACCCAGGTGCCGCTGGCCTTTGCCGACGATGGCGGCGGCGCCGACCCGGTGGCCGGCGACGGCGCCTTTGCCGCCGTGCTCACGCCCGCGCAGACCGGCCTGGCCGGTTTTCACGGCACCATCCGCACGGAGGTGCGCTACACCGCCGGGGCTAGGGCCGGCGCGCTGATCTTCGACGTGATCTATTCGCCGAAGGTGCCGGCGCTGTGGGTGGGCGCGCCGCGCGAGGCGATCGAGGACGGTTCGCTCGCTTTCATCCTGCGCGTCGACGTGCGCCAGGCCGGCCGTTACGTCATCACCGGCCGCATCGACGACGCCAGGGGCGTGCCGTTCGCGCTGGCCACCTTCAACGAGGTGCTGGGGCCGGGGCCGAACGAGGTCAGGCTGGTGGCCTTCGGGAAGCTGATGCACGACGCGGCGCCGGCGCTGCCGCTCACCCTGCGCGACGTCGACGGTTACCTGCTGAAGGAAAACACCGACCCCGACCGCGAGCTGATGCCGCGCCTGGAGGGACCGCTGCTGACCAGCCGCACCCAGTCGCTCAAGGGCATCGCCGACGAAGAGTGGACGGGCGAGGAGCGGCAACGCTACCTGACCGAATTTGCCAGGGATCGCAGGCAGGCGCATGCGGAGCTGGCGAAGTTCGATCCAACCGGGCCGATGCCGTCAAGTAGTTGCGGGCCGGTGAAATAAGCGGTGGGTAAGGGCAAGGGGCGCCGCGTCAGCGGCGCCCCTCCCTACGTTTCGTCTCCAAAAATCTCCGTCCGTCGCTGTTCGGTATTCTCCCAGCCACTCTGCCGCGCGTCCCGTTTGACGCACTGCTGGCAATGTCGCAAGAATCGTCTTCAGCGGTCGGCCGTCCCCACGTCCCACTGCAACCAATGAGACGGAGGATGACATGGGACGTTCCGCACGCCTTGCCCTTTCGCTGTGCCTGCCCGGCATGCTCGCCGCCGGCGTGGCCGGCGCCACCAACTACAGCCTGTGGATCAACGGCCGCGCCGGCGGCGGCGCGATCGGCAACTACAACGATTTCACGAATTTCGGCCCGAACGCCACGCCCGCCGGCATCAACAAGAAGTCGGTCAACTGGGACGGCCGCAGCAGCACCTCCTCGCAAAGCGGCACCGTCCGCAATGCGCTCGACTGCTTCTGCACCGGCGACAACTGGTGCTATGTCGCGGTGCACAGCGCCGGCGACATGCTGATGGGCTATACGCTGGCCAATTACGGCGGCTCCGCGCGGCCGGTGACGAACGCCCGGCCGAATGCGGCCGGGGTGTGCACGGCAGGCAGCGGCGGCACCCAGGCCGGCTGGAACATCAAGTGGGTACGGGTCGCCGCCGGCTCGGCCGGCGGCAGCGAACTGGCCGACATCGGCGCCTGGACGACGAACGAGCCGCTGGTCCACGAGCACAAGGTAGCCACCGCGCGCGCGCTCTACAACCACAACGAGACGCGCAACATCTGGTTCTACATGTACGCCGGCGCCAACGGCACGCTGTACTCGTTCGCGCTGCCGGGGCAGGACGACGAGGTCGTGGCTTACCACAGTGCGGGCGGGGTATCGGGCAGCGGCGGCGGCTCGTTCTGCAATCCGGGCGACTGGTTCTGCAAGGACCTGAAGTCGGGCCCGGGGCCGAACCAGGGCGGGCGGGCGAAGTGGGCGTTCCACTCGGTGGTGTTCCGCGATGACGGCGAGGATTACGGACACTACACGGACCGCAATTGGAGCGGGGTGACGTCGCTGGTGCGGTGGGATATGGAAGCGCTGGCGAAGTAGGGGACGATATGTAATACCATCACCCATCACCCGTCGCCCCTCACCCCGCCTGGCCGCGCAGCGCGCGCTTCTCCTCCGGGCTCAGGCGCTTGGCCGTCACATACACCACATACATCGGCTGCGCCGCCCCTTGCGGCTGCGCCAGTTCGGTTTCGGCCACCGCGCTCACGGCCGTCGCTGGTGCGGCGCGTTCCGACGGTCCGCCCAGGCAGGCGCCGAGAACGAGTGCCCCGAAGGCCCCAAAGATCCACACCTCGACGTTACGCGCGATTTGCATGCTGTTCTCCATGACGTTGTCCACCACGGCCACAAGCGGCCGTGCTGTCATCGTGCCTGTCCGGGATGACTCGATATTGCAACGAATCAAGCCGAAACAATTCTTTATGGAAACTTTACAGCATGCTGTCGCGACGCCCCGCGTGGCGGCAGCGTAAAATACCGCCTCGTTCGCAGAATTTTGAAAGCACAGCATGTCGATACAATGGTTCCCGGGCCACATGAACTCCGCCAAGAAGCAGGCGGAGGAGCAAATGGAATTCATCGATCTGGTGATCGAAGTGCTCGACGCGCGCCTGCCCGAGGCGAGCTGCAACCCGATGGTCGATCGCATGCGCAAGTTCCGCCAGCGCCCGGTCCTCAAAATCCTGAACAAGACCGACCTCGCCGACCCGGTCGCGACCGCCGCCTGGAAGGCGTATTACGAGGCCCTGCCGGGTGTCACGGCCTATCCGATGACGACCAAGAAGCCGGCGGACGTGGCGCGCATTCCGGCGCTGGCGCTGTCGCTCGCCCCGCACCGCGGGGTGCCGACCAAGCCGCTGCGCATCATGATCATGGGCATCCCGAACGTCGGCAAATCGACGCTGATGAACGCGCTGCTGAAAAAACGCGTGGCCAAGGTCGGCGACGAGCCGGCGGTGACCAAGGTCCAGCAAAAGCTCTACCTCGACAAGCACACGGTGCTGGTCGATACGCCGGGCCTGATGTGGCCGAAGATCGAGATGCCGAGCGACGGCCTGATGCTCGCCGCCAGCCACGCGATCGGCACCAATGCGTTAATTGAAGAGGAAGTGGCCTTCTTCCTGGGCGATGTGCTGCTCGAGCGCTATCCGCAGCTCCTGACGGCTCGTTACGGCTTCAAGACCGAGGGCCTGGACGGCATCGGCGTGGTCGAGAACGTGGCCGCGCGCCGGGGTTTCCGCGTGCGTGGCGGCGAGTTCGACGTCGAAAAAGCGGCGCACGTGCTGCTGCACGACTACCGCAGCGGCGCGATCGGGCGCATCAGCCTGGAGACGCCGGACAGCCGCGCCGCGCGCCTCGAGGCACACCGGGCCGAGGTGGCGGAAAAGGCCCGCCTCGCCGCCGAGAAGGCGGCGAAAAAGGCCGAGGAAGCCGCGCGCGGCAAGCGGGGAGCTCCAAGCGACACCTGAGCGGCAATGACCTAGGCGGCCGCGTCTCCAAAGCGGAAACTCGACACTGCCAGACTGCCGAAGAACGCGTCCTCGTGATACACGCAGGACGCGTTTTCTTTTTCGGCGGCGCCCAGCACCACCATCAGCGGCAGCAGGTGCTCCTCGCGCGGATGCGCCGCGCGCGCCATGGGCGCCTCGCTCCAGCGCAGCAGGGCGGCCTGGCGCTCGTCCGGCGCCAGGGCCAGGAGCGTATGCTGCAGCCAGCCATCGAAGGCGTGCGACGCCTCCCGCCCCGCGGGCCCGAACTGGCGCAGGTTGTGGAACGACAGCCCGCTGCCGATGATCAGGACGCCTTCCTCGCGCAGCGGCGCCAGCGCGCGGCCGGCCTCGATGTGGGCCAGCGGATCGAGGTCGGCGCGCAGCGACAGTTGCACGGTCGGCATGTCGGCTTCCGGGTAGACGGGGTACAGCATCGAAAAGCTGCCGTGGTCGAAGCCGCGCTCGGGGTCGAGCGCGGCCGGGTGGCCGGCGCCATTCAGGAGGCCGGCGACGCGCCGGGCCAGCCCGGGGTCGCCGGGCGCCGGGTAGCGCACCTGGTAAGTATGCGGCGGGAAGCCGCCGTAATCGTAGATCATGCCGGGGGCGCTGGACGACGAGACCATGAACTGCGGAGTTTCCCAGTGGCTGGTGACGACCAGCACCGCTTTTGGGCGGGTGGCGAGCTGGCGCCGCATGTCGACCAGGGATGCCTCGAGTTTGTCGTAGGCAGCGCCGTATTCGTTTTTCAGCCACGGCCAGGGGCCGCCGCCGTGGGAGACGAAATAGGTGGGCAGGTGGGTGGTCATGGCGGGCTCCTTTCGATTGTCAGCGTTGATGGTAGCGCAATGAGCACTTCAGTGCCCACTGATGAACATTTCCCTTGCCAGGTATATAATCACCCCCTTCTGGTGCCCGCGTGCGCGATCTGCGCACGCAGTTAAACGGGAAACACGACGCCCAGCGCCTCCGGCGCCTGGCCAACGTGTGCTGCCCCCGCAACGGTAAACAAGCGTCGCCCCCGGCGACTGGCCGCTTCGAACGCCACTGTGCCCTCGGCATAGGAAGGTGAAGCGGTCTGACTTGCTAGCCCGGATACCGGCCAGGACAGGGGGGCGCTCATCCATGGGCGTCCGTTGAATCCGGCTTGCGGGGACGCAGGCCGGGTGCACATACTTCATAAGAACCGCAACATGACTTTTTCTGCTGTCCCGAACAGCGCGCCGGCAATCAAGCCGATCGCGCTGGCCTGCGCCCTTACTTTTTCCCTGTTCGCCGGCGCTGCCTGTGCCGAAGAGCAGCCGCTTGCCACCGTCCACGTCACGGGCTCGCGCTTCCCGAGCGACGCGGCGCTGCCGCCGGTGGGCGCCACCGTCATCACCGCCGCCGAGATCCGCAGCGCCGGCGTGACGGACGTGAACCAGGCGATCCGCAAGATCGGCGGCGTGGTTGGCCGCCAGAGCCTGGACGGCTCGCCCGACTTCGGCCTCGACCTGCGCGGCTTCGGCACCAACAGCAGCCAGAACATGGTGATCCTCGTCGACGGCGTACGCATGAACGAGAACGAACTGGCGGGTGCCGTGCTGTCGACGATCCCGGTCGACACCGTCGAGCGCATCGAGATTGCGCGCGGCGGCAGCAGCGTGCTGTACGGCGAAGGCGCGACCGGCGGCGTCATCAACATCATCACCAGGCGCGGCGCGCAGGCGGGTTACCACGGTTCGGCCAGCCTGGAGCGCGGACGCTTCGACCAGCACGACGCGCGCGCCTCGGTCCGCCACGGCGAAGGCGCGCTGTCGTTCGACCTGGCCGCCGCCCACCAGGGCACCGACAACTACCGCGACAACAACGAATTCCGCCAGAAGTCGGTCAGCGGCGGCGTGGGGTGGGCGCAGGGCGACAGCCGCCTCGGCATGCGCGTCGAATCCGCGCGCCGGGATGCGCGCTTCCCCGGTTCGCTGACGCTGGCCCAGTTCGGGGCCAACCCGCGCCAGAGCCTGACCCCGAACGATTTCGGCACGCTGGCGAGCGACCGCGTGAGCATCTCGGCCGGGCACCGGATCGGCGCCGTTGAACTGCTCGCCGAGTTGTCGCACCGCGAGCGCGACAGCCGCGCGCATTACGAGACGGCCTTCGGCACCGGCGACATCGCCAACACGAGCCGCCAGACCCAGTTCTCGCCGCGCCTGCGCCATCTTGGACGCAAACAGGGCGTGCTCAACGAATTCGTGGCGGGCGTCGACCTGCTGCGATGGGAACGCGTCTCGACCTACGCCAGCGCCTTCGGCACCTCGCGCAACGACGCCAGCCAGGACTCGCAGGCCTTCTACGTGCGCGACGAACTGCGCTGGAACGCGGCCTGGAATGCGCGCCTGGCCGTGGGCGCGCGCCACGAGCGTTTTGAGAAGGACTATGCCGACCTGGCCGCCAGCTTGCCCCGGGAATCGAGCTCGCAGTCGCAGAATGCATGGGTTGTCGAGGGCAGCATCGAACCGGTTCCGGGCCTGACCCTGCACGCCAAGGCAGGGGAAAGCTATCGCGTACCGAATGCGGACGAGAACAGCTACCGTTTCGGCGCCCAGGTGCTGGACGTGCAGACCTCGCGCGACCTCGAGTTCGGCGTGACCGTCGGCAGCGAGGCGCGCCAGGTCTCGGCGCGCGTGTTCCGCCACCGCCTGCGCGACGAAATCTTCTTCGATCCGACCCTGTTCGGCGGCTTTGGCGTCAACACCAACCTCGACCCGACCCGGCGCCAGGGCGTCGAGCTCGACGGCCACCTGGACCTGCCGGCCAACCTGCGCCTCACCGGCCACGTACAGCACGTGCAGGCCGAGTTCACGGACGGCCCCAACGCCGGCCGCGACATGGTGCTGGTGCCGAAGAACGCCGTCACGGCGCGCCTGGCCAGGCTTCCAGGCAACGGACACAGCGCCGACATCGGAGCCCAGTATGACTCGACCCAGCGTTATGGCAGCGACTTCGACAACACCTGCGGCGCGCGCATTCCGTCCTACACGACGATCGACGCGCGCTATGCGGTCAAGGTCGGCGCCTGGGAGTTCGCCGCCACCGGCCTGAACCTGGGCGACCGCCGCTACTTCAGCCAGGCCTTCGGCTGCCGGGCTGGCATCTACCCGAGCGACGCCCGCCAACTGAAGCTCTCGGTCCGCTACGACTTCTGATGCCATGAAGGTGCCGCCTGCCCAGCTATCCCAAGGTCGGCGCACACGCCAGCGTGCCACGCTGGCGCTGCTGGGCGCGTGCGCGCTGCTGGCGCTGCTGGGCG
>JAQGLR010000221.1 GCA_028292765.1 Massilia sp.
GATGCGCCTGCTCGCGCGCCAGTCGGTGGCGGCGCAAGTGACGCCCGCGGACTGGTTCCGCTACACGAAGGACGGCCTGGCCTTCTTCGACAATTACTTCGGCATTCCCTACCAGTTCGAGAAATACGACCAGCTGCTGGTGCCCGACTTCCTCTACGGCGCCATGGAAAACGCCGGCGCGATCACCTTCGCCGAGGCGCGCTTCCTGCACAAGGCGAAGATGACCGACGCCCAGCGCCATTCGCTGGCATCGGTCATCATGCACGAGATGGCGCACCAGTGGTTCGGCGACCTGGTCACCATGAAGTGGTGGAACGGCCTGTGGCTGAACGAAAGCTTCGCCTCCTTCATGGGCACGCTGGCCACGGCGGAATCGACTGAATTCAAGGACGCCTGGCAGCACTTCTACTCGACCGGCAAGCAGGCCGCCTACATGCAGGACCAGAAGGTCACCACGCACCCGATCGAAGTGCCGGTGCCGTCGACGCTGAACGCGTTCGACAACATCGACGCCATCACCTACTCGAAAGGCGCATCGACGCTGGTGCAGCTGCGCCACCTGCTGGGCGCGGAAACCTTCCGCAAGGGCGTGCACAATTACCTGACCAGGTATTCGTACAAGAACGCGAAGCTGGACGACTTCATCGGCAGCCTGGGCGAGGCGGCGGGACGCGACCTGTCCGGCTGGACGCGCGAGTGGCTGTACGAGCCGGGCGTGAACACCATCGCCGCCAATTTTACTTGCCAAGGCGGCGCCAACGGCAAGATCAGCGCGTTCACGCTGCAGCAGAGCGCGCCGAGCAAGCTTCTCCCGACGCTGCGCGAACAGCGCGTGCAGGTCGCGACCTTCAAGCTTGACGGCGGCATGAAGTCGCTGCAGGCCGTGCCGGTGACCTACAAGGGCGCGACCACACGCGTGCCGGCCCTCGTGGGCACGGCCTGCCCGGACCTGGTCTACCCGAACTACCAGGACTGGGGTTTTGTGAAGGTACAGCTCGACAAGCGCTCGTTCGAGACCGCGCGCGGCAACCTGGCGAAGGTCGACGACGCCCTGTTGCGCACCATGCTGTGGCAGAGCCTGTGGGACGGCGTACGTGACGGCAAGCTGCCGCTCAACGATTTTCTCAAGACCGCGCTCGTCAACGCACCGCTGGAAAAGGACTACACCCTGCTCGGCGACGTGCTCGGCAAGGTCGCCGTCGCCCGCGAATACCTCGACCTGATGGGTGCGCAGTCGGCCTGGGCGACGCAAACCCGCAGCGCCCTGGAGCAGATGGCCTGGAACGGCGTGCTCGCGTACAAGGGCAACGACAACTTCCAGCGCCGCTGGTTCGGCAGCTATGTGAACCTGGCCAGCACGCCGGCCGCGCTCGACCGCCTGGCCGGCATCGTCGACGGCAATGCCCCCGTCGAAGGCCTGGCGATCAACCAGGACCTGCGCTGGGCGATCATCCGCCAGCTGAACCGCTACGATCACCCCGGGAGCGCCGCGCGCATCGACGCCGAACTCAAGCGCGACAATTCGGACGCCGGCCAGGCCGCGGCGCTCGCCGCCACGGTCAGCCGTCCGGACCCGAAAGTGAAGGCGCAGTGGCTCGGCACGGTGGAAGACCTGCAGACGAAGCTGCCGTTCTCGAAGGTGCGCACGGCGATCAACCACCTGTACCCGGCCGAGCAGAACGTGCTGGGCGAACAGACCGCCGCCCAGCGCCTGGCGCAGTTGCCGGCGCTGGACAAGGCGGCGGGCCCGGTCTACATGCGCGCGTACGCGAATTCCCTGATCCCGACGGGCTGCACGCCGGCCAGCGTGAAGCGCCTGAACGGGGCCGTCGCGCAAATGAAGGAGCTGTCGGCCGGCACCCGCCGCGCCCTGCTCGACGCGCAGCAGGAAGACCAGCGCTGCGTGAGCATCAGGCAGGCGATGACGGCGGCGAAGTAAGCCCGAAGCATGCCGGGCATGTCGGGCGGCGCCGGACCAGCTTTATCCAGGCGGCCCCTGGCGCCGCTCGTGCTCACGCTGGGCCTGCACCTGCTGCTGGTGCTGGCGTGGATGCAAGGCGCCTCGCATGGCCTCCAGCGCGAGGCGCCTGAAGCTGCGTCGACCTTCGTGCTCGTCGAGCCCACCCCCGCCTCGCGGCCGAAGCCGGCGGCAAGCCTGGCCATCCCGCGGCCACGTATGCCTTTGCCCGTGCTGGTGCTTGTACCGGCGCCGCTGCCGGCGCCTGCTCCTGCGGCTACCGAAACTTCCGAAGCGCTTGAAGCGGCGACGCCGGCCGAGGCCCCGGCGGCAGCCTTGCCCGGTGAGCTGCTCGCCAGCTCGAAACGCATGGCCGGAGGCGTCGACCGCGCACTGGGCAAGGGCAGCAGCCCGATCACGGCCGAGTCCGAGCGCAAATGGGAACGCTTCGCAGCCGCATTCGCGGGCGCGCGCACCAGTATCGGCCGCGACACGATACTCGATAGTCATACGGCTGCGGACGGGGTCACGATCTACCGCAAGACCGTTGGCGACCGGGTCGCCTGCTACCGCAGCGGCAGCGTCGGCGGCCTGGGCCCGGCGGACGGCCAGTCGGCCGGGAAGATGCCCTGCCCGACCGGGGTGAGCTGGACGCGGCATTGACGGAATTGGCCAGCGCGATAACAGCCCGGTGCCAGGCCCGCCTGTCGCGGCCGCCCACGGCCTCCTTCCCTTGCTTGGTTCAACCGCTCCTGCACCCGCGGGCACGCACAAGTCCGCCACCCTCCGCCACGCCCCCTCCGCGGCGCAGCCCTCCGGCGGCGACTGCCGGAACAGCTGGCCAAGCCCGAGCGGCGCCACGTCGTTGACGCGCACGTCGCGCCCGATCGGCAGGCACACGGCGTCGTGCCAGGCCGCGGCGTAGCCGCGCGGGGTCGGCAAGGGCCCGCGCAGCCGCATGGCGGCCTCGTCGCATTCGGCCCGGGTACGGTAGACGCCGCGCAGGCTGCTGCCCTCGAGCGTTACCTCGAGATGCAAGGCAGGTACAGCAACAGCACAATCGTGAACATCCTTGTTTGATGGACCAATGGCTGGTTCGGTTCGGCGCGCACGCCTGAGGTGGATCAGGCCCGGCCCCCTTGCCGCGCCTAGGCTGGACCCATCCATGAAAGGACAGCCATGCCCAAGCTTATTACCTGGAACATCCAGTCGGCCCGCAGCGCCGGCGGGGGCGCCGACCTCGGCCACGTTGTCGGCACGCTCGACCGCTTGTCAAGCTTCGACGTGCTCTGCCTGCAGGAAGTCGCCTGCGGCTTCCACGCCCGCGATGGTTCCCGCCTGGAAGACCAGTTCGCCGGCCTTGGCGCACGCCTGCCCGGCTTCAGCGCCAGCTGGGCCGCCCCGGTCGACACGCTGGCGCCCGACGGCGCCCGCTGCCGCCTGGGAACGCTGGTGTTCTCGCGCTATCCCGTGCTGCAGGTGCTGCGCCACTCGCTGCCGTGGCCGGCGGACCCCGGGGTGATGAGCATGCCGCGCGCCGCCCTCGAAGTCACGCTCGGCACGCCGGCCGGACCGCTGCGCGTGGTCTCGGTCCACCTCGAATACTTTTCGGCGCTCCAGCGCGGCGCCCAGGTCGACCGGCTGCGCGAACTGCACCGCGAAGCCGTCACCCACGCGCACGCGCCGCCGGTTGGAACGCCAGGAGCGGCGGACAACAGCGCGTTCGCGGCCGTTCCGCGCGCGGCGCCCGCCGTCCTGCTGGGAGACTTCAACATGCTGCCCGGTTCGCCCGAGTACGCCCGCCTGCTGGCGCCCTTCGCGGACGGCACGCCGGCCCTGCGCGACGCCTGGCACCTGGCGCATCCGGGGCGGCCCCATGCGCCCACCGTCGGGCTGCACAACGATGCGACCGACGCCGGCATGCCCTTCACCTTCGATTTCGCGTTCGTCAGCACCGATCTCGCCGGCCGGGTCCGGCGCTTGCAGGTCGACGGCGCCGCGACCGGGTCCGACCACCAGCCACTGCTGCTCGAACTCGCCTGGGGCCGGTACCGGCAAGCAGCCCGGCGAGCAGCTAGAATGGCAGTTTTGCCGGCGATTGCTGTCTTGAAGGAACCGATTTGACCTGGGATTATCCGCAGCCTTTTACTCTCTCCCTCGCGCCCGCTGCCGGCGATATCGACGGACTGAACCACACGAACAACGCCGTCTACGTGCGCTGGTGCGAGCAGGCCGGCTGGGCCCATTCCGAGGCGCTCGGCCTGGGCATCGACGACTACCGCCGCCTCGACCGCGCGATGGCGATCCGGCGCGGCGAATACGACTACATCCTGCCCACTTCGCTGGGCGAACCGCTGCTGCTGGCGACCTGGCTGGTCGGCGGCGACGGCAAATTGTCGATGGAGCGCCGCTTCCAGCTGGTGCGCGCGAGCGATGGCGCGACCGTGCTGCGCGGGCGCTGGGAACTGGTGTGCATCGACATCAGCGGCGGCCGGCCGCGCCGCATGCCGCCGGAATTTGTCGCCGCGTATATGCCACAGCTCGTGCCACAAGTCGTGCCATGACGCGTGTCATAACCCGTGCCACAACTCGTCCCGCAAATCGTCCCGGGCTGAGGCATGCACGGGCTCGTGCGATCCACCTTGCGTCCGCTCAAAGGCAAACTTGAGCGAACGGGTCCGGGCGGCGACCGCGCCGGGGGACACTTGACTGGTGTCCGCCGTCAACGAGGAACGCCATGTCCCGCCCAGCCGTCCGCCGTGCAAATCCCTCTGCCAACCCCTTTTTCGCAGTGCTGTTTTGCGCCGTCCTGCTTGCGCCGGGCGGCTGCCGCATGCGCGACGGCTCTTCCGAGCAACTGGTGATCCCCGAGGTCGTGCGCACCAACCTGTACGTCGCGCCCGGCGGTTCCGACGCCAACCCGGGCACGCAGGCCGAACCCTTCCGCACCATCAAACGCGCGGCGCAGGTCGTCACTCCCGGCACCACGGTGTATGTCGCTGCGGGCCAGTACACGGGGGGCTTTCGCACCACCGTCAGCGGCACCGTGGAAGCGCGCATCATTTTCCAGTCGATGGAGCGCTGGGGCGCGAAAATCGTCCCGCCGCTCGATTCGCACACCACCAGTGCCTGGGACAACCGCGGCAGCCACGTCGACATCGTCGGATTCGAGGTCGACGGCAGCAGCTACCAGAGCGGCAACAAATGGCTCAGCGGCATTTATAACGGCGGGTCGCACAACAGCATCCGCCAGAACCACGTGCACCATGTCGGCGTGGACGTTCCCTGCGAGAGCGGGGGCGGCTCCGGTATCGGCGTCGACAGCTACTACAAGGGCAAGCATGCCGAGGTCATCGGCAACAACGTGCACGACATCGGCCCGGCCGACTGCCGCTACCATCACGGCATCTATGTCAGCACGCAGGCACGGGTGCGCAACAATGTCGTGTACCGGGTGTCGGGCGCGGGCATCCACCTGTGGCACGACGCGCACCGGGTCGACATCACGGGCAACACGGTGTCGACCTCCGGCTCGGGCATCGTCGTGGGTGGCGGCGACTTCTACTATTCGAAAGGGCCGAACGATTACACCGTGGTGGCGAACAACATCGTGTTCGACAACAAGCACGGCATCCTGGAACAAGGAGCGACGGGCGACAACAACCGCTACGAACACAACCTGGTCTTCCAGAACGCCTTCAGCGACTGGCGCCTGGCGCCAGGGCGCCAGCACGTCGGCACGATCGCGGAAGCGCCCGGCTTTGTCGAGTACAGCCGTACCGGCACCCCGGACTTCCGCCTGAGCGCCAGGTCACCCGCCATCGGCAAGGGCGGCGCGCTCGACCCCGAACAGGACTTCCAGGGCAAACCGCGCACGAAAGCCACCGGCTACGATATCGGCGCTTTCCAGCACTGACCGCGTCGCCCGGCGGGCCTGCCATCCGGGGCCGGCCGGGCAGCGCGCCAGCGATTCCTCGTTACAACAACTCAAGGCTTTTCTCTTGTCCCTGTTGCCGTGCCGCTATAAAATCCTCGGCTTTGTTTTGATACGCCAAGATTATTTCCTTGCGCGAAAAAGAAACGGCGAACGAGACCACCGCAGCCCGCGGCAGGCAAGACGGAGAAAACATGAGTAACCACCTGCTGCGCGCTGCGGCATTGCCCACCCGGGGCCAACGCACTGCGCTGCGCCTGCTCAACCTGTTCGGCTGGAAGCTGCGTTACAAGCCGCTGCCAGGTCCGCACGGCATCGCCGTCGTCTATCCGCACACCTCGAACTGGGACTTCCCCATCGGCCTGCTCGGCAAGTGGGCGGTCGGCCTGCCCTTCCGCTGGCTGGCCAAGGATTCCCTGTTCCGCGGCCCGATGGGCGCCATCATGCGCTACTGGGGCGGCGTGGCGGTCGACCGGCGCGCGCCGATGGGCGCCACCCGCATGCTGGCCGACCGCATGCTGGGCGAAAAGTGGTTCTGGGTGGCGATTACGCCGGAAGGCACGCGCGGCTATCGACCGCACTGGAAAAGCGGCTTCTACCACCTGGCGGCGGCGGCGAAGGTGCCGCTGCTGCTGATCTCCCTCGACTACGCCGCAAAGGAGCTGAGCCTGGTCGACATCGTCCACCTGAGCGGCGACCAGGACGCCGACATGGCTGCGATTGCCGCCCTCTACGAGGGCAAGCAGGCGCTCTACCCCGAGCATGCGGCCCCGATCGAACTGGCGCCGCCGCATGCCGGCCCCGAACGGCGCAAGCGCGCCTGAGCGCCTGACAAGGCGCTCCAAGCGTCCTCATGCGCCATTATTCGCGCAGCGCGCCCTGCCGTTCGCGCATGAACAGGGTCTTGTACCAGATCGCGGTGGCGCGCCATGCGCCGCCAGGCGTTGCGCAGTATTCCGGCAGTTCGCCCACCCGGGTATAGCCGAGCCGCCCGTAGAGGGCCTCGGCGCTCGATCCGGCTTCGGTGTCGAGGAACAGCAGGCCGCGCCGCAGCGCCAGCGCCTGCATTTCCGCCGCCGCCATCAGGGCGGTGGCCACTCCCAGCCGGCGCACGCCGCTATGCACCAGCAGCTTCTGCACCTCGGCCCGGTTGATGCCGTTCGGCTTCGTGCACAGGTCGAGCTGCACCGTGCCCACCATGACGTGGTCGCGCCAGCCAACCAGCAGGATGCGCGTGCCGGCCGCTACCGCATCGCCTGCCTCGCGCCAGTAGGCGTCGGCCGCGGCCTCGCCGAGCGGCATCACGAAACCGACCGATGCGCCGTGCGCGACGGCGTCCAGCAATAGTCCGCGCAACTGCGCCGCGTGCGCAACGGCGCCAGAGGCGTCGAGCATTCGAATCTGCATGTCCTGTTCTCCCTGGGTGTTCTGGCTGGAGAGTCTGCAGGAATCGTGCCCGCATTCCAAGCCCGCACCGATTCAGAATCGCACCAGATTGGTGCAGGTTAACGCGCGTGCACCAAAAGCGAACTCCGGTAGCGGGCAGCAGGTCAGGCGCCGGCCAATGCATCCCAGGCCATTGCCGTACTCAGGAACACCTCGCCGCCCAGCGAACCGAGCAGGTCGCTGTGCTTCAGCCGGTCCATCACCGGGCCCTTGACCTCGGCCAGGTGCAGCTTGACCGCGCGCGCCGCCAGCATCGCGTTCAGTTCGCCCAGGGCGAACAGCGCCGAGGTGTCGATCGAATTCACGGCCGACAGCACCAGCACCAGGTGGCGCGTGTCGGATCGCGCCGCCAGCTCGTCCTCGATGCGCTCGTTGACGGCCTCGACATTGCCGAAGAACAGGCCGGCATCGACACGCAGCAGCAGCAGGCCGGGCGCGGTGTCGGCCGAATGGCGATCGACGTTGCGGAAATGCTCGCTGCCGGGAATGCGTCCCAGCACTGCGATGTGGGGCCGGCTGGCGCGCCAGATCAGGGCGCCCATCGAGAGTGCGACGCCGATCACGACACCGGCCTCGACGCCGAGCGCCAGCACGCCGGCAGCGGTGGCCACCAGGGCCGCCGCGTCGGCGCGGTCATAACGCCAGCTTGTTTTCAGGGTGATGGTCTCGAACATGCCGAGCACGGCGACGATGATGGTGGCCGCCAGCGCCGGCAGCGGCAGCATGGCCAGCCAGCCGGTCGGCCCGGACAATGCCAGCGCCAGCAGAGCTGCCGCGAGCAGGCTGGCGAGCTGAGAATTCGCACCCGCCGCGAAGTTCACCGCCGAACGCGACATGCTGCCGGTGACGGGAAAGCCGCCGGTCAGCGCGCTGCCGATGTTGGCGGCGCCCAGGCCGATCAGTTCGTAATTGCTGTGCAGCTTTTCGGCGCGCTTGAGCGCCAGCGTCTGGGCCCCCGACATGCTGATCAGGAACACCATGAAGCCGATCAGCAGTGCCGGCTGCACCAGCGCCTGCCAGTGGCCGCCCGAGGTGGCGAGGTTCAGTCCCGGCAGCCCGGCCGGCACCGTCCCGACCGTCCGTACGCCCAGCGCTTCGAGCCCGAGGACCGGCACCAGGGCGGTCGCGCCCAGCACCACGAGCATCGGCGCCAGCTTGGCCCCGATGTCGGCGGCGTTCGGCGACAGGCCGGCGCCGCGCAGCAAGCGCGCCAGGTAGCGCCTGGCCAGCAGCAGCACGGCCAGCGACACCAGGCCGAGGATGCTGCTTGGCAGGTGCAGGCCGCCGGATGGCGCGCCCAGCAAGGCGGGCACCTGGCCGAGCGCGATGACGACGGCGGAACCGATGGTGAAGCCGCTCATCACGGGACGCGAAAAGAAGTTGGCGATGAAACCGATGCGCAGCAGGCCGCATACCAGCAGCACCAGGCCCGACAGCAGGGCCAGCTGCGCGGCCAGCACCGTGTACAGCGTGCTGCCGGCGGCTGCCAGCGGCGCCAGGCTCGATGCCGTCATCAGCGAGATGATCGCCATCGGACCCACCGACTGCGTGCTGCTGGTGCCGAACAGCGCGTACAGCACGGGCGGCACGATGCTGGCGTACAGGCCGACCACCGGCGGCAAGCCCGCCACGAGGGCGTAAGCCATGCCCTGCGGGATCATCATCATCGCCACCACCACCCCGGCGCTGATGTCGCCAGGCAGCATGGCGCGCCGGTAGTGCCTCAGCCAGTGCAGCATTGCTCGTCCGTTTGAAAAAAGCGGTAGGGTGGGCGGCTCGTCATTCAGGCCCCCGGCCTGAATGACCCCACGCGTTCAGATCACGTATCAAAGGCCCGATCGCCCTACAGCATCGCCAGTTCGACGCAGTTGCGCCCGGCCCGCTTGGCCCGCGCCAGTGCGGCGTTCGCCCGCACGGTCAGCGAGTCGGCGCTTTCCTGCTCGCCGAGCTGCGCCACACCCAGGCTGATGGTGACCTGGTCGACGCCGGGCATCCCGGTCGCCTCGATGGCCGTGCGCAGCTTCTCGGCCATCTTCAGGCCGTCGATGGCGCTCGTGTGGGGCGCGATCACCTGGAATTCCTCGCCGCCCGAGCGCACCAGCACGTCGCTGGCGCGCACCAGTTTTTGCGCGACTTCGGCGACCGTGCGCAGCACCATGTCGCCGACCGGATGGCCATAGCGGTCGTTGACCATCCGGAAACGGTCGATGTCGAAGGCGATCAGCGCCAGCGGGACGCTGTAGCGGCGCGCGCGCTTGATTTCCGTTTCCAGCAGCGCTTCACCGTGACGGCGGTTCGCGACCGAGGTGAGTGCATCGACCGTCGATAACTGGGTCACGCGCGCCAGCATCTCTTCGCTTTCGCGGTTCAGCTCGGCCATGCGCAGGCCGCCGGCCGCCAGGTCGGCCACTTCGGCCAGGCCATCGAGCTCGAGGCGCGAAAAGCTGCGTGCAGCCCGGAACGACAGGCACAGCGAACCGCGCGGCGTGCCCGGCCCATCCGACGGAATCGGCAAACCCAGCACCATCCCGATGCCATGCTCGCGCAGCGCCTCGGCAAGCAGGGGCTCGCCCGATTTCTCCGGCGCGTCAAACAGGGCGACCGTATTTGCGGCAGCCGCCAGCAGTCCCGGAAACGCATGGCGCAGGGGCGACTGCAGCAGCCGCTCGCCGCGGCCCAGCAAGCGCGCCAGGTTCAGGCCGCGCTCACCCGCCTGCGCCTGCAGGCGCAGGTCGCCGCCCGGCTGCAGGTGGAACAGCGCGGCGTGCGCCACGCCCGGCCAGCCGCACAGCGCGCGGCACAGGCGCCCGGCCATGGCATCGAATTCCTCGCCATCGCCAATCGCCTCGCGCACCTGCGCGCGCAGGACCTGCAGGTCCTGCTGCTCGCGCTCGCGCGGGGTGAGGCTCGCGACGGCGGTGAAACCCGCGCGCAGGCGCGCCGCGATGGTTTCCCGCAAGGCGTCGTCGGGCAAGGGGGCGATCGCATACTCGACCGGCCCGCAGGCCATCAGCGCCGCCAGCCAGCGGGCGTTCGCGAACGGGCACAACACGAAGGTCGGCGCCCCGGCCCGCGCCGCGACCAGCGCGGCCAGGCCAGCGTGGTCGAGCTCGGGGTCGAAGCGGTCGAGGTCGATGACGAGCAGGTCGATCGGCCCCTGTGCCTTCCGCAGCACCTCGAGCGCGGCGTCGGCGCCATCGGCCAGGCGCAGGCTGCCGAACTGCGCGCCGCACACGGCCTCGAATTCGGCGCGGCGCGCGGCTGCCGGGTTGACGAACAACCCGGCGTGGGTGCCTGGCGGCTGGGCCTGCTGGGGCATGGTGCTCTCCTTGAGGTGCGTATTGGTTAAAAACGATGCCGATTTTGACACAATTACCCCTGTCCGAACAGGCGAAGTGGCCAGGCGCCGCCCAAGTGGCGCGCTGTGTGAGGGACCGCACCGTCGCCGGACGAGCCTCGGCCGATACTGGGCCGGTCTCGAACCTATGCAAAGTGAAGGAAGCGTGATGGCCAACCAGGACGATGTAGCGAATCACCAGAAGGCGATCCAGAACCGCCAGGACCAGATCGATGCCGGCGCGGGCGCGCAGCCCGGCGGCAAGCCGGTCCAGATCGGCGCCGAACAGCCGGTGCCGCCGATGCCGGGGCAGCACCTCGCCAAGCCCGGCCTGGAAGCACAGATGGACGTGAAACCGCGCTTCATGGCGGAAAGCTACAAGGGCAGCGGCAAGCTCGAAGGCCAGGTGGCGATCATCACCGGCGGCGACTCCGGCATCGGCCGCGCCGTCGCGGTGCTGTTCGCGCGCGAAGGCGCCGATGTCGCCGTCCTCTACCTCAACGAACACGAGGACGCCGCCGAGACCCAGCGCGCGATCGAAGCCGAAGGCCGGCGCTGCGTGACGATTGCCGGCGACGTCAAGGACATGGTCTTCTGCCAGCAGGCCGTCGATGCGGTCGTGGCCGAATGGGGACGCCTCGACGTGCTGGTGAATAACGCCGCCTTCCAGATGCACGCCGACTCGCTGATGGACATCACCGAGGAGCGCTTCGACGAGACGATGCGCACGAATATCTACGGCTACTTCCATATGGCGAAAGCCGCCCTGCCCTACCTGAAGCGCGGCGCCGCCATCATCAACACCGGTTCGGTGACGGGCATCAAGGGCTCGAAGGTGCTGCTCGACTACTCGTCGACCAAGGGCGCGATCCACGCCTTTACCATGTCGCTGGCGGCGAACCTGCTGGAGAAGGGCATCCGCGTCAACTGCGTGGCGCCGGGCCCGGTCTGGACCCCGCTCAACCCGGCCGACCAGTCGCCGGAAAAAATCGTCCACTTCGGCGAAAGCACGACCTACGGCCGCGCGGCGCAGCCGGAAGAACTGTCGCCGGCCTACGTGTTCCTGGCCTCGAACGCCTGTTCGAGCTACATCACGGGCATCGTGCTGCCGGTGACCGGCAGCGTCGGCGAATAAGGAGGGTTGGCTATGGCACGCAGCATGTGGAAAGGTGCGATCAGCTTCGGGCTGGTGCATATCCCGGTCGAAATGTATGCCGCGGTGAGCAACAACGGGCTCGACCTGCACATGCTCGACCGCCGCGACTTCTCCCCGATCGGTTTCAAGCGCTATAACAAGAACACCCAGAAGGAAGTCGGCTGGGACGACATCATCAAGGGTTACGAATACACCGACGGCGAATACGTCGTGCTGTCGGACGAAGACCTGCGCCGCGCCAACACGGAAGCGACGCAGACGATCGACATCCTGGCCTTTGTCGACGCGGCGGACGTACCGCTGATTTACTACGACCAGCCCTACTACCTCGCCCCCGGCAAGGGCGGCGACAAGGTCTACGCGCTGCTGCGCGACGTGCTCAAGCGGGTCGGCAAGATCGGTATCGCCCACGTCGTCATCCGCGTCAAGCAGCACCTGGCGGCCCTGGTATGCGTGGGCGACACGATCGTGATGAACACCCTGCGCTATGCCGACGAGATCCGCGACCCGGGCGAACTGAAGATCCCCGCCAGGGATGCGAAGAACGCCTCGGTCACGGACAAGGAGTTGAAGATGGCCATGGCCCTGGTCCAGGGCATGAGCGAGGACTGGGCCCCGGAGCAGTACCACGACACCTACCGCGAAGACGTGATGGCCCTGATCGAAAAGAAGATCAAGGCCAGGGAGACCAAGACCATCACCATGCCGGACCCGGACGAAAAGCCGGCCAAGGCGACCAACGTGATCGACCTGGTGGCGCTGCTGCAGGCCAGCCTCGGCAAGAAGCCGGGCAAAGGGCAGGCAAATGAGGTCGATGAAGACGAGGACGACGACGACGACGACGAACCGCCGCCACCGAAGCGCGCGCCCAAGCCCGCCGCGG
>JAQGLR010000228.1 GCA_028292765.1 Massilia sp.
AGCCCTGCCCTGCTGCAGCGCCTGAACCCGGGCAAGAATTTTGCCAAAGCCGGCGAGCAGATCGTCGTGCCGAGCGTGCACGGTGGCGCGCCGCTGGCGCCTGCAGCCAAGGTCGTGGTCAGCGACAGCCGCAAAGTGCTGATGCTGTTCGATGCATCCGACCGCCTGATCGCCCAGTATCCCGCTTCCACCGGCAGCTCGAACGATCCCCTCCCGATCGGCGACTGGAAAATCAACAGCGTGCACGCGAACCCGACCTACCATTACAACCCGAAGCTGTTCTGGGATGCCGAACCGGGCGACAAGAAGGCCACGGTCGCCCCGGGCCCGAACAATCCGGTCGGCGTGGCCTGGATCGACTTGTCCAAGCCTCACTTCGGCATCCACGGCACCCCGGTGCCGAAGATGATCGGCAAGACCGAATCGCACGGCTGCATCCGCCTGACCAACTGGAGCGCGGCTGAAGTATCCGGCGTGGTCAAAGCGGGTGCCCAGGTCGTCCTGCAGCAGTAAAAAATGCATTTTCAATCAGGAGGTATGCAATGAAATGGCTGGTTTCGTTCCTGCTCGGCCTCGTGGTCGGCGCCACTGGCTTGTTCGTCTACCTGCGCGAGATCGCTGACGCGCCGGATCCGATTATTACCGAGGCCAGTGCCGCCGCGCCCGTCGCCGTACCGGCCACCGCGCCCGTCGCGGCGGGAACAAACGGCAATGTCATCCCGACCGACCTGTCCGACGCCGTGCTCCCGATCCGTCCGGCTTCGCACGCCACCAGCGCAACCCCGGCCGCGCCCGAGCTGACGGCTGACGGCACGATGCCGGCCAGGCTGATGGTGCCGGTCGAGGGCATTGCCTACAGCGCGCTGACCGATACCTTCGACCAGCCGCGCGGCCAGGAGCGCCACCACGAAGCGCTCGACATCATGGCGCCGAAAGGCACGCCGGTGCGCGCCACCGGCGACGGCAAGGTCGTCAAGCTGTTCGACAGCAAGGCCGGCGGCCTGACGCTGTACCAGTTCGACCCCGCCGAGAAGCACGCTTATTACTACGCCCACCTCGACCGCTACGCCGAGGGCGTGAAGGAAGGCATGGCGGTCAAACGCGGCGACCTGCTCGGTTACGTGGGTGTGACCGGCAACGCCGACCCGAACGCACCGCACCTGCATTTCGCAGTGGTCGCGCTCACCCCCGAGAAGCAGTGGTGGAAAGGGACGCCGGTCAATCCGTATCCGCTGCTGGGGGAGTGAACTTACGCACGCTGTAAATTTCCGGTGCGTTGAGCGCGTGGACGGGAAACCCGTCCACCCCAGGTGCTTTACGGGGCCGTCATCTCATCGACATCGGCGCCGACGTTGATCGCCGCATAGGCCCGCTCCACGGCAATCGCCTCGCGGCTGGCGGCGCCGAACAGTTCCTGCGCGGCCTCGATCATCTTCGCGCGCGCCTCGGCGTAATTGGTGCTGGACGTGAACTTGGTCGTGTTCGCCTTGAACCAGATGCGGAAGGCCTTGTCCGTGCCGATGCCGGTCATCGCCTGCGGCGACTTGACCAGGTATTTGCTGTAATGGTCGCCCTCCTTGTCGGCCTTCGATCCCTGCGCCAGGAAGTAGAACATCCGGTTGTTCGGGCCGCTGCTGTAGTGCACGTCGAGGCGGCGCAAGGCCGTGCTCCAGGCGTCCGGGCTGCTGCCGTCCTTGCTCGGGCGGTACATCCAGCGCAGCGGCTCGCCGCGCGGGCTGATCTCGGTGCCGAGCATCCAGTCGTTGCCGCTGGCCGGGATGAGGTCGCCCTTGCCGCCGGCACGGGCATAGGCCTCGACGACTTCGCCGCCGATGTCCGAACTCGATTCGTTCAGTCCGCCCGATTCGCCCGAATACACCAGGTCCGAGGTGGCCGCCGTCACACCGTGCCCCATCTCATGGCCGATCACGTCGATCGACCCGAGGCTGGTGAAGCTGGAGCCGTCGCCGATGAACATGCAGCGGCAGGTATCGCTGTAATAGGCGTTGTCGTAGGCGGTGTTGACGTGCACGGCGATGTAGGTCGCCGTATTCTGGCCGTCGAGCGACTGCCAGCCGAGCACGTTCTTGAGGGCGTCGTAGGTATTCATCAGCGCCCACATGGCGTTCACGGCGGCGGTCTGGCCGTTGGCGTCCGTCGTGCTGCCGCCGCGGATGTATTGCTTGCCGTCGCCCCAGGTGTTGCTGGTGTGCGTGTACATCTTGCCGGCGTTGCTGGTGCCGTCGGCATTCGTGATCGCCATCGCGCCATAGGTGCCGCCGGTGCCGCGCTCGGGGTCGAGCATCTGGAAGCCGCTGCCCGCCTGCGTGGTGCTGATCGGCACCTCGCCGTTATACTGGCTCTTGCCGACGCCGGCCACGGTCTGCAAGGCGCTCCAGCGCTCGATCACGCGCCCGTCCTTCGCGCTCACGACCGTGTCGTAGTAGACAGGCAGGCCGGCCCGGCGCATGCGCGTGCGCACCAGGTAGGCCAGTTCGTAACGGTCGACCACTTCCTGCACGTCGAGCGCATTGAGTTCGGCGTCGAGCTTGTTGGCGGCGCCAGGCAGGCGCTCGGTCTTCATCACGGGAAAGATCAGGAGTTCGGCGCTGGGCGGCACGATATGGGTGGCGCCGCTGCCGGCCCCGGCCGCGGCGACGGCCTTGTCGATGGCCGCTTTCGGCGGCAGGGACGGTTTCACGTTGAAGTCGGCGGTGGCCGCGCCCAGCCGGTTGGACGGCCCCCGCCCGAGGGACAGCCGCCGGCTCGATGCCGCTTCGGAGACGATGGCGCCAGCGCCATCGAGCACCACGACGGACTCCGACCCGAACACGCGCAGGCCCTTGTAGGTGTGGGCGGCGCGCACCACCTGGGTGCCCTGCACGCCCGGGTGCTGGAGCGCCACCTTGAAGCCGTGGTTGTGGTCCAGGCCCCAGGTGGCGCGCGCGCCCACCAGTTTCGACACCAGCGCCGCGCCGGCCTGGGGCGATGGCGCTTTCGGCGCGCTCATCATTGGCGCGGCGCCAGCGCCGAAGCTGATGCAGGAGCTTGCGATCAGGACGCCGAGGGGCGCCGCCAGCAGCCGTGTGCGAAGGTTCATCTCGTCTCCAATCAATTTTTCCAGCCGCAAAAACGCGGCCGGCCTCATCGAGTGTGGACGAGCCTCAAAAACAGTAATTGCTTAAACGCAAGAAGCCGCGCCAACCGCGTGGAAACGCGGCGGCGGGGCGACAGGACGGCGCCGGAGATAGCGCCGTGGATTACCTGGCTTTTCGTACTGTGCGTCAGTACCTGCTGTCGTAGCGGTTGTCGTAGCGGTTGTCGTAACGGTCTTCGTAGCGATCGTCGTCGTCCCCGCCACCGCGCTTCATCAGGTAATACGCGGCGCCTGCCAGCACGCCGGCAATGGCGACCTTCTTCGCCAGCCCGGCCTTGTTGTGCTGCCACTCCGACTTGAGTCCCATTTCGCCGAAGATGTTCGGCACCTGGCCATGCGACAGGTCGTCGACCACGCCTTCGACCACGTTGATGCGGTCGGCCCCGAGCAGGATCAGCCAGTGACGAATATCGTTTTCCGAGAATTTGAAGGCGGCGCGGCGCAGCATGCCCGACAGGCCCGACGGCGGTTGGGCCGTGCCATGCAGCTGGGTGATGCCCGGGCGTTCGTTCGAGACCAGCACTTCGACGTGCTGTTCCTGGGCCGGCGGGGTGACCATGTTGGCCGGCGTGTAGCGCGGCGGCGTGCGTTCCATCGGCACGGCCGGACGATTCTTGTGGTCGAGATCGGCGCCCCAGCCCTTGATGTGCGACAACTCTTCGCGCGTGCGGCGGGTCTGCTTCAGCTCGGGCTGCACCGGATGGCGGTAGCCGTGCTCGTGGTCGTGTTCATGGTCGAGGTCGAGGTGATCGTGTCTGGTCATGGCGTTTTGGCTTTCCATGCGTCCTCCTTATGGCGTGACACTGGCCGCGACGGCGCGTACTTCGTGGGCGCGTGGCGGGATCAGGATCGGTTTGATGCAGTTGTCGAGCTTGCTCGAGAAGATGTGGTACGCATCCGCCACTTCTTCCAGCGGAATGCGGTGCGTGATGATCTGCTTCGGATCGATGTGCCCGGCGCGGATGTGCTCGATCAGGCGCGGCAGGTGGCGCTTCACGCTGGCCTGGTTCATGCGCATCGTCAGGCCCTTGTTCAGCGCATTGCCGATCGGGATGGCGTTGAAGGTCGGACCATACACGCCGACGATCGACACGTTGCCGCCCTTGCGCACCGAGTTGATGCACCAGTGCAGCACGGTGGCCGCGCCCGCCTGCATTTTCATGAGGCGGCCGGTGACGGTTTGCGCCATGCTGCCGGCGGCATCGCCGCCGACGGCGTCGATGCAGACGTCCGCCCCGAGCCAGTCGGTCATTTTCTTGATGTGCAGCGCCATGTCGCCCACGTCCTTGAAGTTGACCACTTCGCACTGAGCGTAGTGCTTGACGAATTCGAGGCGGTATTCGACTTCGTCGACCACGATCACGCGCCCCGCGCCGAACAGCCAGGCGCACTTGGCGGCGAAGATGCCGACCGGGCCCGCGCCGAACACGACGACCGTGTCGCCTTCCTTGATGTCGCCCATTTCGGCGGCCTGGTAGCCGGTCGGCAGCGCGTCGGTCAGGAGTACCGCGTCGTCGTCGACGATGTCCTCGGGAATCTTGATCGGGCCGACATCGGCCATCGGCACGCGCACGTATTCGGCCTGGCCGCCGTCATAGCCGCCCGCCGTGTGCGAATAACCGTAGATCGCACCGACGGCGGTCGCCATCGCATTCGTGTTGTGGCAGTTACCGTAGAGTTCTTTCTGGCAGAAGAAGCAGGAGCCGCAGAAGATATTGAACGGCACCAGCACGCGGTCGCCCACTTCCAGCTTCGTCACCATCGATCCGACATCCTCGACGATGCCGATGAATTCGTGACCGAAAGTGTGGCCGACGCGGGTATCGGGCACCATGCCGTGGTACAGGTGCAGGTCGGAACCGCAGATGCACGAGCGCGTCACACGAATGATTGCGTCTCCCGGATGTTCGATCACGGGATCCGCCTTGTGTTGGGCGCGAACACGGTAAGGTCCCCGGTAATTCATTGCCAGCATAAATTCCTCCTCGAAAGTTTTGCGAGTCCGCCGTTTGGTGCGGACGCATGAGCATTAAACTTATGTCAAAACGCTACGAATTACGATAGGCGCACGGAAATGAATGCAGGTTTTTTAACCGATTTTTACGCCTTTTTACCCACTGTTCGCCGCAGGAAAGCGAAACTTCCTGATGGCACCACTGTCCGGGCAGTTCATGTTTCCGCGTGGGCACGGGGTGCCCCCCCCCTACAAGTTCGCCGCTTCGAAGGTATTGCACTGCTCGACGTCACCGGTTTCCATGCCGCGCCTGAACCAGCGCACCCGCTGGGCCGAGCTGCCATGCGTGAACGAGTCCGGCACCACGCTGCCCTGCGACTTGCGCTGGATGGCGTCGTCGCCGATCGCCGTCGCCGTGGCCAGCGCCTGTTCGACGTCGCCGGTTTCGAGGAAGGCTTCCTTCTTTTGCGTGTGATAGGCCCAGACGCCGGCGAAGCAGTCCGCTTGCAATTCGAGCTTCACGGACATCGCGTTGCCCTGCTTTTCCGACATCGAACGCTGCGCGGCCTGCACCTTGTCCGACACACCGATCAGGTTCTGCACGTGGTGCCCCACCTCGTGGGCGATCACATAGGCCTGGGCAAATTCGCCGCCGACGTTGAAGCGCTGCTGCATCATGCGGAAGAAATTCAGGTCGATGTAGATGTCGCTGTCGCCCGGGCAGTAGAACGGGCCGCTGGCACTGCTGCCCGTGCCGCAGGCGGTAGCGATGCGTCCCTCGAAGAGCTTGAGCGTTGGCGGCTGGTAGGTCGCGCCTTGCGCTGCAAACAGCGGCGTCCAGGCGTCTTCCGTATAGGCGAGCACGGTGCGCACGAAGCGCGTTTCGGGGTCGGTTGCCGGCGCCGCATCCGGTGCGCGCTGCTGCTGCGCCTGCGGTCCCGGGCCGCCGCCGCCCATCATGCCGATCACGGTTCCCGGATCGACACCGAAGAAGAGCGATGCCACCAGGGCAATCGCGATCGTTCCCAGCCCGAGCGACTTGCCGCCGATGCCGAACCCGCCACCTCCGCCACCCCCGCCGCCGCCGCGGTGGTCCTCGACATTCCCGCTCTCGCGGTCGCCTTCCCACTTCATCGCGACCGCCGCAGGTTGGATGAATTCGTGCTCTCGCGCGCATCTTTCATGCGGGACTCGTCGTCCGCGGCGAGGCCGGTTCTGGCGTCGTCGTTGAGGGTGCGTTCATGGTGTTCGCGCTCGACTTCGCGGTCGACGCGCACGTGTTCTTGATCCGGCAGCAATGGCTTCATGGTTTTCCTTGACCTTCCCTGTGACTGGTTCCCGCCAGTATGGACGCGCGCCGCGAAGCGGTATGTTCGGGCATTCACATAAGAGCCTTGTCAAGCCGACAAGCCGGGAAATACGCGGCCTCTTCCGATTTGTACGGCAGCGTACAGAGATCTGGGCAGGCTTGCCGCATGCTCGCCGCATGACCAACACCATCGACACCGGCGCCCTGCTCGCACTGGGCCAGGCCCTGCAGCGCGCAGGCTACCAATTCACCACCGTGACGCCCGCCACCCACCGGCGCGTCAACGGGCGCCCCGCCAATGCCTGGGCGAGCGACTTGCGCGGGGTGTTCGGCTGGAGCCGGCCATTTCGCGAGGACGCCGTCCCGAAAGAGATCCTGGCGCTGATGTGGGGTGCCGGCGTGCTCAAGGAACGCAATGGCGGCCTGTGCGCGACCGTGCGTGCCTCCACCATCGGCGAGCGCCTGTATTTCCACTCGGCCTTCCCGACCAGGGACGACGACGCCGTCTTCTTCGGCCCGGACACCTACCGCTACATCGCGGCGACCAAACGCGCGATGGACACCCTGGCGCCGCCGCGGCGGGCCGTGGACATCGGCGCCGGCGGCGGACCGGGCGCCATCGAAGTGGCGGCGCGCTTTCCCGGCGCCCAGTGTTTTGCCGCGGACATCAACGACCGCGCGCTGGCGCTCGCCGGGGTGAATGCGCGCCTGGCGGGACTGGCGAACGTGGCGCTGCGCCACAGCGACCTGCTGAATAACCTGGAGGGCGGCTTCGACCTTGTCATGTCGAACCCGCCGTACATCCTCGACCCGGACCAGCTGCGCTACCGCCATGGCGGCGACATGCGCGGGGCCGGGCTGTCGCTCGCCATCGTCGAGGCCGCGCTTGAGCGGCTGAACCCGGGCGGCACCCTGCTGCTGTACACCGGGATTGCGATCGTCGACGGGCGCGACGAGTTTTTTGAGGTCATCCGCCCGAAGCTGGAAGCGGCCTGCGCCAGCTGGACGTATGAAGAGCTCGACCCCGACATCTTCGGCGGCCAGCTCGATTGCGACGGCTACGAGGAAGTCGAGCGGATCGCGGCCGTGTGGCTGCGGGCGACCAGGCGCTAGGGCGCGCCCTTCGCCGCGCTGGCGGGCCGAAGGGCCCGCGCCGCCAGCGCTGCAAGCACCGCGGCGACGACGAGCAGGCCGGCGCTCATGCTGAAACTCGCGCGGTAGCCGCTCGCATCGAACACCACGCCCCCGATGCCGGCGCCCAGCATGATCGCGAGCTGGACCACCGCGACCATGAGCCCGCCCCCGGCTTCCGCATCGCGGGGCAAGGTCTGCGCCAGCCAGGTCCACCAGCCGACCGGCGCGGCGGTGCCGACCAGGCCCCAGATGCCGAGCAGGATGGCGGTCGCGGCCAATGAGTCGCCGAAGGCGATCAGCGCGACGGCAATCGCGGCCATGAGCGCCGGGATGACGACCAGCGTGCGATACAAGCCCTCCTTCAGGAAGCGCCCGATGAACATCGTCCCGGCGAAGCCGGCGACCCCAAGGATGAGCAGGAGCAGCGACAGCGTCGAAACGTCCACCCGGGTCACGCGCTCCAGGAAGGGGCGCAAATAGGTGAAGAGCGCGAACTGTCCCATGAAGAAAAAGCTGGTGGCGGCCATCCCGAACGCGACCTCCGGACGTTTCAGGAGCCCGAACACGTTCTTCGACGCGCCCCCGCCCTGGGCGGGCATCGCGGGCAAGCTGGCGAACTTCCAGGCGAACGCGATGGCCGCAACCGGGACGACGCAAAAGAAAGCACCGCGCCAGCCGACGATGGCGCCCAGGAAGCTGCCCAGCGGCGCTGCCACCACCGTTGCCAGGGCATTGCCGCCGTTGACGATCGCCAGCGCGCGCGGAACCTTGTGCAGCGGCACCAGCCGCATCGCGACCGCCGCCGACATCGACCAGAAGCCGCCGATCGCCACGCCGATCAGCGCGCGACCGACCATGAACAGGAAATAGTTTGGTGCGAACGCGGCGAGCGTGCCAGAAGCAATCATCAGCAGCGTCAGCGCCAGCAGCAAGACCTTCCGGTCGAGCCGCCCGGCCAGCACCGGAATGCACAGGCTGGTGAGCAAGGCAAAGGCGCCGGACACGCCGATCGATTGCCCGGCCTGCCCTTCGCTGATGGCCAGGTCGGTGGCGATCGGCGTCAGCAGGCTGACCGGCATGAATTCGGATGCGACCAACACAAAGGCGCCGAGCGCCAGCGCGAAGACGGCGCCCCAGGCTGCGGGCTTGTCTACCGTGTCCGGGGGAGGAGGAATTTCGAGTTTCATTGAGTTTAACTGGTTCTGGCGCCGCCGGCGGCATGGCCGCCAGCGGGTCCATCTCAGCGGCGGATCAGGCTGCGAGGGTCGTGTTATCGATCACGAACCGGTACTTCACGTCGCCCTTGAGCATGCGCTCGTAGGCTTCGTTGATGCCGTCGGCACGGATCATCTCGATGTCGGCAACGATGCCGTGTTCGGCACAGAAGTCGAGCATCTCCTGGGTTTCCGGAATGCCGCCGATCATCGAACCGGCAATCGAACGGCGCTTGCCGATCAGGTTGAACACCTCCGGCGACGGATGCGGCGAGGCCGGCGCGCCGACCAGGACCATCGTGCCGTCGCGCTTGAGCAGGGACGTAAAGGCGTCCAGGTTGTGCGGCGCGGCGACCGTGTTGACGATCAGGTCGAGGCTCTTGGTGCGCTCTGCCATCGCTGCGGGGTCGGTCGACACGACCACCTCGTGGGCGCCGAGCGCCTCCGCATCCTGGCGCTTCGATTCCGACGTGGTAAACGCAACGACGTGCGCGCCCATCGCACGGGCCAGCTTGATGCCCATGTGGCCGAGGCCGCCGATGCCGACGATACCGACCCGCTTGCCGGGACCCGCACCCCAGTGGCGCAGCGGCGAATACGTCGTGATGCCGGCGCACAGCAGCGGCGCCACGCTCGCCAGCTGCGCTTCCGGATGGCGCACGCGCAGCACGTAGCGCTCGTGCACGACGATCTGCTCCGAGTAGCCGCCGAGCGTATGGCCCGGCGCGTCGTGGGTCAGGCCGTTATAGGTGCCGACCATGCCGTCGCAGTAATTCTCGAGGCCGTCTTCGCACTCGGCGCAGCCCTTGCAGCTGTCGACCATGCAGCCGACCCCGACCAGGTCGCCGACCCGGTGGCTGGAGACATGCGCGCCGACCGCGGCTACCCGGCCGACGATTTCGTGGCCCGGAACGCAGGGATACATCGTGCCGGCCCACTCGCCGCGCACCTGGTGCAGGTCGGAGTGGCAGACGCCGCAAAAGGCGATGTCGATCTGCACGTCGTGCGGGCCGGGTGCGCGGCGGGCGATGTCCATCGATTCGAGGGGCTGGTGGCCGGCGTGGGCGCCGTAGGCTTTGACAGTCATGGGGGATCCTTTTTTTTTCGCGTTCGCGTCGCGTTCGTGTTCTTGAAATGAAGACGGCCGGAAATGTGTCCGGCCGTCCTTGATACCCATCATAAGGGCAAACCGCTATGCCGCACGGGTTGAAATCGAGATGACCTTATGAATTCTAGTCATGAATGACTGGCGGCATTCATACCTTCCATCACTGATTCTTCCCGGCCGGCACTACCTGCTTTTATTCCAGCTCGCGCCACCATGCACGCCCGGCGTGCGGCTGCTTCAGGTTCACTGGTTCGCCGATGATCGGCGTCGTGAGCGCCACCCCGCCCTCCTTCGCCAGCGTGGTAATGCGTTCGAACGGGTCTTGCCAGCGGTGCCGGGCCAGGTCGAAGGTGCCGTTATGGACCGGCAGCAGCCAGGCCCCCTTCAGGTCGCGGAACGCCTGCAGCGTCTCTTCCGGCTGCATGTGGACGTGCGGCCACTGTTTGTCGTAGGCGCCGGTCTCGACCAGCGCGACGTCGAAGGGCCCATATTTTTCGCCGATCGCCTTGAAGCCCGCGAAATAGCCGGAGTCGCCGCTGTAGAACAGGCGCAGGTCGTCTTTCATGATCACCCAGGACGCCCACAGGGTCGAGTTGCGGTCGCCCAGGCCACGCCCGGAGAAATGCTGGGCCGGCGTCAGTGCAAAGCGCAGGCCGTCGATTTCGGTCTCCTGCCACCAGTCGAGCTGGCGCACCTTGGCCGCATCGACGCCCCAGTCGACCAGGCGCTCGCCGACGCCGAGCGGCGCCAGGAAATGGCTGGTCCTGGCTGCCAAGGCGAGGATGGTCGCGTGGTCGAGGTGGTCGTAGTGGTCGTGCGACAGGATCACGGCCCTCAAAGGCGGCAGGTCCGCCAGGCTGATCGGCGGCGCATGGAAGCGCGCCGGCCCCGCCCACTGCACGGGCGAGGCGCGTTGCGAGAACACCGGGTCGAGCAGGTAGAACTCGCCGGCCAGCTTGAGCAGGCTTGAAGAGTGGCCGAGGCGGAACAGCGTATTGTCGGGCGCCGCCAGCAAGCCTTCGCGGGTCATGGCCTGCACGGGGATGGCCCGGGTCGGGGCGGTGCCAGGCGGCTTGTCGAACATGAAGGTCCACCAGATTCCGGCCATCTCGCCAAGGCTGTGTTCGCGCATCCTGACCGGGTTGGTGAATTTGCCGTCCCGGAACTGGGGCGACTCGTGCGTTGGTGTTTTTGCTGAGGCGAAAGCGGAGTAACCGGCGATGGCGATGAGCACGAGGGAGAGCGTGCTGAGGAGGAAGCGCGTCATGGGGATTGCTGGACTTTCATGAATAAGGACACGGATGCCACTATGTCCGTCAGGAAACTTTTATGCAAGCGGCATTCGGGTGATGTTACCTGCAAACCGCACTCCATAGCGGGCCCTGCCCTGCTTGACCCTATGAACGAAATTCATGAGTGCTGGCCAAGAATGTGCGTGCCTTATCATGTACGCTGCTCACATTTTTCCAGATTGGCATGACCCCGATGGCTAGAGACAACCTCAACGATATCCTCGTCTTCTTCGCCGTCGCCCGTGAACGCAGCTTCACGCGCGCCGCGGCCAAGCTCGGCATGACGCAGTCCGCGCTCAGCCACATCATCCGCTCGCTCGAGGGCCGGCTCGGCGTGCGCCTCCTGACGCGCACGACCCGCAGCGTCTCCCCCACCGAGGCCGGCGAGCGCCTGCTGCAGAACGTGGCGCCGCGAATCGAGGAAATCGAAGCCGAGATCGCCGCCATCAGCGACCTGGGCGACAAGCCGGCCGGCACGATCCGGATCACCGCCATCGACCATGTGATCGACGACATCCTCTGGCCGCGGATTGCCCCCTTGCTGCCGCAGTATCCCGACCTGCATGTGGAAATCAGTTCCGACTACCGCCTGGTCGACATCGCCGCCGAGCGCTACGACATCGGCGTGCGCCATGGCGACCAGGTGGAAAAGGACATGATTGCGGTGCGCCTGACGGCCGAGGTGAGGATGCGCATCGTCGGCGCGCCCGCCTACTTCGCCCACCGCCCCAGGCCCGCTTCGCTGCAGGACCTGATGAAACACAATTGCATCAACCTGCGCCTGGCCAGCAGCGGCGGCCTGTATGCCTGGGAGCTCCGCCACGACGGGCAAGATGTCGAAGCGCGCGTGCGCGGCCAGGCCGTCTTCACGAACGCCTACCCTATGCTGCGCGCCGCGCTCAGCGGTTGCGGACTCACCTTCCGTCCCGACAGCATGGTCGA
>JAQGLR010000234.1 GCA_028292765.1 Massilia sp.
TGAGATTGCCACCAGCGATACTCGGCAGTACCGAAGAGGTATTGCGCGAGATCTTACGCTTTACGTCCCCGGCCGACGTCACCCTGTCGCGTTACTTCAAGGATCACCAGCGCCTCGGCTCGCGCGAACGCGGCGTCGTCGCCGAAGCGGTGTACGCCGTCCTGCGCAATAAAACCTTCTTCACCGATTTCGGCGGCAGCGGCGGCACGCCGTCGATGCGCCGCCTGGCCCTGCTGGGCCTGTCGGAAACGGCCGGCATCGAGTCGCTCAGCGGCTTGAGCGACGAAGAAACCGAGTTCCTCACGCGCATCAAGGAAATCGACCGCAAGCTGCTGCCGCCACTGGCGCAGGCGAACATGCCGCAATGGCTGTACGACAAGCTCGTGGCCCAGTACGGCGAGGCGGACGCGAAAGAACTGGCGGCCGTGCTGAACACGCCGGCGCCGCTCGACCTGCGCGTCAACTCGATCAAGGCAAACCGCGACGAGGTCATCGCAAAACTGGCGGAAGCGCCGATCGCCGCCACGCCGACGCCGTACTCGCCGCTGGGCCTGCGCGTGCTGAAACGGCCGACGCTGCAGAACCTGCCGCTGTTCAAGGAAGGCGCGATCGAAGTGCAGGACGAGGGCAGCCAGGTGCTGGCCCAGATCGTGGCCGCGCGCCGCGGCGAGATGGTGGTCGATTTCTGCGCTGGTGCCGGCGGCAAGACCCTGGCCCTGGGCGCCACGATGCGCAACACCGGCCGCCTGTACGCGTTCGACGTGTCGGAAAAGCGGCTGGCAAAGCTCAAGCCGCGCCTGGCGCGTAGTGGCCTGTCGAACGTGCATCCGGTCCTGATCGCGCACGAGCGCGACGCCAAGATCAAGCGCCTGGCCGGCAAGATCGACCGCGTGCTGGTCGATGCCCCATGCTCGGGCCTGGGCACGCTGCGCCGCAATCCGGACGTGAAGTGGCGCCAGCCGGAGAGCGCCGTGGCCGAGATGCAGGAAAAGCAGGCCGCGATCCTCGACGGCGCCGCGCGCCTGCTCAAGGGCGGCGGGCGCCTGGTGTACGCCACCTGCTCGCTGCTGAACGAAGAGAACGACTTCATCGTCGAGCAATTCCTGGCCTCGCACCCGGACTTCGACCTTGTGCCGATGAGCAAAGTACTGGCCGAGCAAAAGATCGACCTCGACATGGACCAGTACCTGAAGCTCATGCCGCACAAGCACGGGACCGACGGCTTCTTCGCCGCCGTCCTCGAGCGCAAGCCGATGGCCGCGAAGGCGCCGAAAGCGGCGCCCGCGGAAGAAACCCCCGCCGAAGAATAAGGGAGAGCCGCCCAGATGCCGTTGACCGACCTGCTGCAGGAACTGCTCGAGGACATCAGCAATCCCCGTATCCTGTGGCAGGCGCTGGCCATCCTGGGTGCGGTCGTGCTTGGCCTCTTGCTGGCGCGCTTCATCCGGCGCAGCTGGCTGCACGAGAGCGAAGAGCACGGCAGCATCCGGCGCATCGGCGTCGAAGGCTTTGGCCGGGTGCTGGCGCCGCTCTTGATTACCGGCGGCGTCTGGCTCGCGGAAACCCTGCTGGAGAAGCACCAGAACGTCAACTTGCTGCGCGTCGCCTTGCCGGTATTTGGCTCGATGGCGCTGATCCGCATCGTCTTTTACCTGCTGCGGCGCGTGTTCGCGCGCCATGGCCAGATTGGTCCAGCGCTGCAGACCTTCGAAAAGATCCTGGCGCTCATCGTCTGGGTCGGCGTTGCGCTATACCTCACCGGCATGTGGCCGGACATCATCGCCTTCCTGGAAAACAAGGAACTGCGGATCGGCAAAGCACGCCCCTCGCTGCTCGACATCCTGCAAGGCCTGGTCTCGGTCGTGGTCCTGATGATGCTGGCGCTGTGGGCCGGCGCTGCGCTGGAGGACCGCCTGATGGGCCTCGATCGCCTGCACAGCTCGCTACGCGTGGTACTGGCGCGCATGAGCCGCGCCATCTTCATCGTGGTGTCGCTGCTGGTCAGCCTGCGCCTCGTCGGGCTCGACCTGACGGTGCTGTCGGTCTTCGGCGGCGCACTCGGCGTCGGCCTCGGTCTCGGCATGCAGCGTATCGCCAGCAACTATGTGTCCGGCTTCATCATCCTGCTGGAACGCAGCCTGTCGATCGGCGACCCGATCACCGTGGACAAGTATTCCGGCCGCGTCACTCGCATCAACACGCGGTATACGACGCTGCAGGCGCTCGACGGCACGCAAACCCTGCTGCCGAACGAAATGCTGATCACCGGTGTCGTGCTGAACCAGTTCGGCACCAACCGCGCGGTGCGCCTGAGTACGCGCCTCACCGTTGCCTACGACAGCAACCTGGACGAAGTCATGGCGCTGCTGGTGCGCCAGGCCGACGGCGTCGAGCGCGTCGTCGAGGACCCGGCGCCCGCAGTGCAGCTGAATGCCTTCGGCCCGACCGGCTACGAGCTCGAACTGGGCTTTTTCATTGTCGATGCGGAAAAGGGCAGCGGCGGTGTTATCTCAGCCGTGAACCAGAATATCTACGCGCTGGTGCACTCCGGCGCCATCCGGCTCGGCTTGCCGACACAAATGCTACAAATGCCTTCCGCATAGTGCACATCTGCCATCGCTATGGCGCACATTTCCCGGCTGAAGCGCACATTACGTGCGTTCACGTGCCGTGCGTCATCGGAAGTGCGTAGAATATGGCTTGCGGAGTGGTCTCTTCCGACCACCCCTTCACGACCTTCTCCCAGAAAAACGGCGTGCCTAGACAAGTAATCATTTTGGAGCCTTAATGAGCTTTAGCAACATCCTGCATTCCGTACTGGAATTCCTGAATACCGGCTTGATTGGCCTTACTGGCTGGGAAGTCGTGATCTACACGCTGATCGTCACCCATATCACCATTGCCAGTGTCACGATCTACCTGCACCGCCACCAGGCGCACCGTGCGCTGGAGCTGCACGCCATCCCGAGCCACTTTTTCCGTTTCTGGCTGTGGTTGACCACGGCCCAGGTCACGAAAGAATGGGCGGCGATCCACCGCAAGCACCACGCGAAATGCGATACCGAGGAAGACCCGCACAGCCCGGTCACGCGCGGCATCAAGAAAGTGCTGTTCGAAGGCGCCGAGCTGTATAAGGTCGAGAGCAAGAACAAGGAAACCCTGGCCAAGTACGGCCATGGCACGCCGGACGACTGGATCGAGCGCAACCTGTACACCCCGCACAGCCTGGCCGGTGTGATCGCGCTGCTGTTCATTAACTTCACGCTGTTCGGCGTCATCGGCATCACCATCTGGGCGATCCAGATGTTGTGGATCCCGATTACCGCGGCCGGCATCATCAATGGCCTGGGCCACTACTGGGGCTACCGCAACTACGATTGCGCCGATGCGGCAACCAACATCTTCCCGTTCGGCATCCTGATCGGTGGCGAAGAACTGCACAACAACCACCACACCCATGCCACCTCGGCCAAGCTGTCGAGCAAGTGGTACGAGATCGACATGGGCTGGGCTTATATTCGCGCCCTGGAAATGATGGGCCTGGCCAAGGTGAAGAAAGTGGCGCCGGAGCCGAAGTTCGCCAAGGACAAGACCGTGGCCGACCTCGACACCCTGCAGTCGGTCATTACGAACCGCTACGACGTGATGTCGAAGTATGCCAAGTCGGTCAAGCGCGCGTTCCACGAAGAACTCGAGCACCTGAAGCACAAGGCCGAGCTGGAAAAGCGTTTCCTGAAGTCGTCGCGCAAGCTGCTGCAGTGCGAGCCGGCCAAGCTGGAACTGTCGCAGAAAGAGCAGCTCGTCGAGCTCTTCAAGCACAGCAAGGCGCTGGAAACGATGCACCAGATGCGCGTCGAACTCGGTGCGATCTGGGAACGCTCGCACGCGACGCGCGACCAGCTGCTCCAGCAACTGCAAGACTGGTGCGCACGTGCCGAAGCATCGGGCATCAAGTCGCTGCAGGAGTTTTCAATGCGCCTGCGCAGCTACGCATAACACTCGCATCAACAGCTTGTACGAATGCGGCTCCCTCGGGAGCCGCTTTTTTTTGCTTGTCCATACTTGTCCGTTAGCGTGAGAGCCGCTTGAGCTGGGCGATGCGCTGGCGGGTCAGCTCCGCCTGGATCGACACCAGGTCGGTGGGCGTGCGTGCCGCAGCGAGATAGGCGGCCCACGCGTCGCGGTAGGCCAGCCAGGCGCGTCCGGTGGTGCGCACGTCGTCCCGTGTCGCGGTCAAATAGTGAATGCGCTCCGGATGGTGGTCATTTTTGGATGGTGTTGCCAGCACCGCGCGGTAGTGCGCGTCCATCTCGCGCTCGAGCCTGGCAAGCTGCGCCGCGCTGGCGCGGGCGAGCTTGCCGCTTGCCGCCTTGAACAAGGTGTCCATGAACTCCTTGTCGCGCCGCCCGGCATGCCGGAACGCGAACCCGGCGCCGCCGGTGCCGGTCATGTCCACCTCGCCGGCCGATTTTTGTGCGAATGCGTCCGCGGCCTTGCGCAAGCTGGCGAACGGCTGGCGTGCCGCCGCCGGCAGGGTAGCGGTGAAGCAGTCCAGGCGGGCACGCCGGACGCGGTCGTCGCGCCCCTCGCCAATCGCGGCGCAGATGCCGCCCATGCGCCCGCTCGTGATGTGATCGCACAAGTCGAACGGCTGGCCGTCGGACGCAACGGACCCCGAGGCAAGGTAGTCCAGGCGTGCTTCCATCTCGGCCTTGGCCGTGTCCAGCCGGCAGGCGTGGTAGATGGCGCGATCGGTATCGCGGGCCACGCCGTAGCCATTTGCATACAACATCATCAGTACGGCATCGTCGCCGAGTGCCAGGGCCTGCGCGCGCACCTGGCGCCATTCGCCCGCGGTCGTTGCGGCCTGGTCGCGTTTCAGGTAATAGAGATCGGTCGCCTTCGTGCGCTGTCCCTCGGCGGTGGGCGCGGCAGCGTAGGCGCGGGACGGGGCGAGGTGGGCGACGCGCATGCACTGGCGATGCCAGTCCTCGCCGTCATTGAAGCCGACGCCGAATCCGCTCGTGTTCGGATAGGGCGCAGGGTCCGGCGCCGTGGCGTGCGTGGCGTGCCTGGCCTGCGGTGCGGCATGCGCGCCGAGGGCGCAAACGAGCAGGACGGCGAGGCCGGCGCGGCAAGGAACGAAGGTGCGGCGGGGCATGGTGACGGTGGTGTCGGATTCGGAACACCGTCACTATACCGGCGTAATCTTGCCAGAAACGCACAGATTGTCACGAGTCACAGATAAACAAAAAGCCGCACACTTGCGTGGGCGGCTTTTCTTGTACAGCACCAGGACCAATTACTTGATCTTGGTTTCCTTGTACGCAACGTGCTTACGTGCTTTCGGGTCGAACTTGATGATTTCCATCTTCGCCGGCATCGTACGCTTGTTCTTGGTGGTGGTGTAGAAGTGACCGGTACCTGCAGTCGATTCCAGCTTGATTTTGTCGCGGCCAGTTTTTGCCATGATAGCTCCCTAATTAAACTTTAACGCCACGAGCGCGCATGTCGACCAGGACTGCGTCGATGCCCAGCTTGTCGATGACGCGCAGGCCGGCGTTGGACAAACGCAGCGAGACCCAGCGGTTTTCGGATTCGACGAAAATGCGACGGTTCTGCAGGTTAGGCAGGAAACGGCGTTTCGTTTTGTTGTTTGCGTGGGAGACGTTGTTGCCAACCATCGGACCCTTGCCAGTAACTTGGCAGACACGTGCCATAGCGCACTCCTTAAGAATAAACTTCCGAATTCGGAAAAACGAGAGTATAGCGTGAAAACTACCGCTGAATCAATCACTTGCGAAAAACAACTGTGTCTTCTTCTCCTGTCCTAATTTAACAATTGTAAAATCGCCGCCAGCGCCTTGTTTTGACGCAGTTAGTGGGCCACTGAGGGGTCACCAAGTGAACAGCTGTGCTACAACTGGCCGTGCTCGGCAAACGAATGCACCTGTGTCCCCGCCACCACAAAATGGTCGAGCACGCGCACGTCGATCAGGGCCAGCGCCTTGACCAGTGCCTGCGTCAGCGCCAGGTCCGCTTCGCTCGGCTGGGCCATGCCGGACGGATGGTTATGGGCCAGCATGACGCCCGAGGCGTTGCGCCGCAGGGCCGCCATCACGACTTCGCGCGGGTAGACGCTGGTGTGGGTGAGGGTGCCGCGAAACATTTCCTGGGCATCGATCAAGCGGTTCTTGACGTCGACGAACAGCACCACGAAGGATTCGTAGGCCTGCAAACCGAACTTGCCGCGCAGGTAGTTCTTGACGACGTCGGGCGAGCACAAGGCCTGGCGAAAGAATTCTTCGGAGATCGCGCGGCGCGACAACTCCATGACCGCCTGCAGTTGCGCGTATTTGGCCAGGCCCAGGCCATTCACCTGCGAAAACTCCTGCGGGGTCGCATGCAGCAGGCGCTGCAGGGAGCCGAAGTGTTCCAGCATGAGCCGGCCGAGTTCGACCGCGCTGCACCCGCGCACGCCGACGCGCAGGAAGATGGCAAGCAGTTCGGCATTGGAGAGTGCGGCTGCACCTTCGCGCGCCAGTCGTTCGCGCGGCCGGTCCTGTTCCGGCCAGTGGTTGATCCCCATAATTCCTCACTCAGTTGCACAAGCCGGCAAGGACGCCGTGCTGCGTGAGCTCGGATTATCGGGAGACTGCTGTCGCGCGTGCTGATCGATTCGAAACGTGCGGCCGGTAGCGCCTGGAGGAAACCGGAGCGAAAGTCAGGTAGTGTGCACTTCCTCGAAACTGACGGGCGTACCGGCTCCCGGCTTGCGCCGGACCACGACCGTCCCGGCCAGTTTGTCGTGCCATCCCTGCTTGCGCGCGTCGATGCCGACCCAGACAAATCCCAGGAAGAGCATGACTAGCGACAAGTAATAGCCGACGTAACGGATGATGAATTGGGTGACGGTCGGTTTGCCGCCGGTGCGCGCGTCGACAATCGTGGCGCCGATGGCCATCTTGCCCGGCGTACTGCCCAGCTTGCACCACAAGGCGACGACGACAATGGCAGGGAAGACATAGGAGATGAGCAGGTCGGCCGGCCCCTGCACGAAACTTTCGGAATCCCAGTAGCCGCGGCCATAGATCGCCAGCAGTGGCGGCGCGATGACGAGCAACAGGATGACGTTGTCGATGAGCGACGCCCATACGCGCAGCCAGAAGCCCGTATATTCCAGATCTGCTTCCTGTTTCATGATGCTCGTCTCCATTGTTTGCTTTCTAATTTGCAATAACAAAAAAGATAACACTATTGCTTTCCCAAGCGCAACCTGCCAGCGCGAGCCGTTAGCCGCACGATCCCCGAACCGAAGCACCACGCGGGGCGTGGCGCCGCTGCCAAAAAAAGCAGCGCCCGGAGGCGGGAACGGCAGCGGTGGCTTACAATAGCGGTTTGCCCGCTCCAACGAAACTCGCCAAGAACATGTCCAACGTTTCCCCTGCTGTCGTCACCGAATCGGCCTACCTCACCCTGCATTACCGCCTCGCGAGCGCTGACGGTACCGACATCGTCACGACCTTCGGCACCAATCCTGCAACCCTGATGCTGGGCCAGGGCCAGCTTGCGCCTTTCCTCGAAGATCGCCTGCTCGGCATGGCGGAAGGCGAGCACAAGACCTTTACCCTGAGCCCGCTCGAGGCTTTCGGCGAGCGCAACCCCGAGCTGCTGCAGTGGGTGTCGAAAGCCACGCTGGACGAGAACTCGGTGCCCGGCGCCGACTACAAGGCGGGCGACCTGGTCGACTTCGCCGCGCCCGGCGGCGGCCGGTTTGCCGGCATGCTGCGCGAGATGCGTGACGACGCCGCGCTGTTCGACTTCAACCACCCGCTGGCCGGCCAGGCGCTGCACTTCGAAGTCAAACTGATTTCGGTCCTGTAATTGAAGGAAAAGATGATGGAAAACGAGATTCTGCTTGCCCAGCCGCGCGGCTTTTGCGCCGGCGTCGACCGTGCCATCGAGATTGTCGAACGCGCCTTGCAGCAGTTCGGCGCGCCGATCTACGTGCGCCACGAGATCGTCCACAACGCCTATGTCGTGGACGACCTGCGCAACAAGGGCGCGATCTTCATCGAGAACCTCGATGATGTCCCGGCCGGCAACACGCTGGTGTTCTCGGCCCATGGCGTCTCGAAGGCCGTGCGCGCCGAGGCCGAGTCGCGCGGCCTGAAGATTTTCGATGCGACCTGCCCGCTGGTCACCAAGGTGCACGTCGAGGTGTCGAAGATGCGCAAGGGCGGCGCCGAGATCATCATGATCGGCCACCACGGCCACCCGGAAGTCGAAGGCACGATGGGCCAGGCGGAAGAGGGCATGCACCTGGTCGA
>JAQGLR010000241.1 GCA_028292765.1 Massilia sp.
GGCCTGCGCCACGCCGGTCTCGGCAGGCATGGTCGTGCGCTCGAACAGCGACAAGGCAGTGCAAGCGCAGAAGTCCGTGATGGAATTCCTGCTCATTAACCACCCGCTCGACTGCCCGATCTGCGACCAGGGCGGCGAATGCCAGCTGCAGGATCTGGCGGTCGGTTACGGCAAGTCCAGCTCGCGCTACGACGAGGAAAAGCGCGTGGTGCCGCCGAAGGACGCCGGCCCGCTGATCTCGATGGCCGAGATGACCCGCTGCATCCACTGCACCCGCTGCGTGCGTTTCGGCCAGGAAGTGGCCGGCGTGATGGAACTGGGCATGCTGGGCCGCGGCGAGCATTCTGAAATCACGACCTTTGTCGGCAAGACTGTCGACTCCGAAGTGTCGGGCAATATGATTGACCTGTGCCCGGTCGGCGCGCTCACTTCCAAGCCGTTCCGCTACACGGCCCGTCCGTGGGAACTGTCGCGCCGCAAGTCGGTCAGCCCGCACGACTCGCTCGGCACCAACCTGATCGTCCAGGTCAAGGGCGGCAAAGTGATGCGCGTGCTGCCGCTGGAAAACGAACAGATCAACGAGTGCTGGCTCTCGGACAAGGACCGCTTCTCGTACGAGGCACTGGACAATGCCAGCCGCCTGACCATGCCAATGATCAAGCAGGGCAACCAGTGGCAGGAAACCGACTGGCAGACCGCGCTCGAATACGTGGCGCACGGCCTGCGCAACATCCGTCACGAGCACGGCGCCGACGCCATCGCGGCGGTCGCCACCGCCCACTCGACGGTTGAAGAACTGCACCTGCTGCAAAAAGCCATGCGCGCCTTTGGCGTCGAGAACGTCGACTTCCGCCTGCGCCAGAGCGATTTCGCGCTGGACGGCGCCGTCACGCCATGGCTCGGCATGCCGATCGCCGAACTGTCGAACCTCAAGCGCGCCTTCATCATCGGCTCCTTCCTGCGCAAGGATCACCCGCTGGTGGCGACCCGCCTGCGCCAGGCAGTCAAGGGCGGCGCCAGGCTGTCGATCCTGCACGCCTCCGACGAGGACAACCTGATCCCGTTCGCCGGCAAGATGATCGCCGCCCCGACCGACTGGCTCGCTGCCTTGTCGGAAGTCGTGGCAGCCATTGCCGCCGCCAAGGAAATCGCGGCCCCTGCGGGCTTCGAGAACGTGCAGGCCGGCGACGCGGCGAAAGCGATTGCCGCTTCGCTGGTCGCCACCGGCGCCGATGTACCGGGCGCCGTGCTGCTGGGTAACGCTGCTGCGCACCACCCGCAAGCCTCGCAGATCCACGCCGCGGCGCAATGGATCGCCGAAGCCATCGGCGCGAAGTTTGGTTCCTTCGTGGAAGCGGCCAACACCGTCGGTGGCTACCTGGTCGGCGCGACCACGAACACCAACCTGTTCAGCGTACCGAAGAAAGCTTATGTGTTGCTTAACGCCGAGCCGGAACTCGATGCCGCCAATCCGCAGCAGGCTGTTGCCGCGCTGGCCGGCGCCGAGATGGTCGTCGCCATGTCGCCGTTCAAGCATGGCTTCGAGTATGCCGACGTGCTGCTGCCGATCTCGCCGTTCACCGAGACCGCCGGTACTTTCGTGAACTGCGAAGGCCGTGCACAGAGCTTCAACGGCACCGTCAAGCCGCTCGGCGAAACCCGTCCGGCCTGGAAAGTGCTGCGCGTGCTGGGCAACCTGCTGGGCCTGCAAGGTTTCGATTTCGACACGGCCGAATCGATCCGCGACGAAGCGCTGGGCAAGGGCGTCACCGACCTGTCGGCCAAGCTGAACAATACGGCGAAGCTGGCACCGAGCGCCGCAACGCGTTCCGAGGAATCGGGCTCGCTGCAACGCATCGCCGACGTGCCGATCTATTTCGCGGACGCCATCGCGCGCCGTTCCGAGCCGCTGCTGCGCACGGCCGATGGCCAGCAGCCGCTGGCACGCCTGCCAAAGGCGCTCGCTGAAAAGCTGGGCGTTGCAGCCGGCGACGTCGTCAAGGTCACGCAAGGCAAGGGCAGCGCGCTGCTGGTCGCCGAGATCGACGCCCGCCTGCCGGCGAACGTCGTGCGCGTGGCCGCCGCGCATCCGGCAACCGCAACTCTCGGCGCAATGTTTGGCGCCATCACCGTTGAAAAAGCAGGGGAGGGCAAATAATGGCAACGCCCGGTTATATCGATAGTTTCTACGAGTTCGGCGCCGCCAGCCCGATCGCTCCGGTCTGGCCGCTGGTCTGGACCGTGATGAAGATCATGAGCGTGCTGCTGCCGCTGATGGGCCTGGTCGCCTATGCGACCCTGTGGGAACGCAAACTCATCGGCTGGATCCAGATCCGCGTCGGCCCGAACCGCGTGGGTCCACTGGGCCTGCTGCAGCCGATCGCCGACGCCTTGAAGCTGCTGTTCAAGGAAATCGTGATCCCGACCAAGGCCACGACCAAGCTGTTCGTGCTGGGCCCGATCAGGACGATCCGGCCGGCGCGGGCCGCCGGGTCGGGCGTGCCTGTCGGCCCGGGCGCGGCCCTGGCCAACGTCAACGCCGGCCTGCTGCTGCTGCTGGCGATCACCTCGATCGAGGTGTACGGCATCATCATCGCCGGCTGGTCGTCGAACTCGAAATACGCCTTCATGGGCGCCATGCGCGCCTCGGCCCAGATGATTTCCTATGAAATCCCGATGGGTTTCGTGATGGTCGTGGTGCTGATGGTGTCGGGCAGCCTGAACTTCTCGGACATCGTCGCCGGCCAGGCCGTCGGCATGGCAGCCTCCAATGGCTTGAACTTCCTGTCGTGGAACTGGCTGCCGCTGCTGCCGCTGTTCGCCATCTATTTCATCTCGGGCCTCGCCGAGTGCAACCGCCACCCGTTCGACGTGGTGGAAGGCGAGTCCGAAATCGTCGCCGGCCACATGGTCGAGTACTCGGGCATGTCGTACGCGATGTTCATGCTGGCCGAATACGCCAACATGATCCTGATCGCCACGCTGGCATCGATCATGTTCCTCGGCGGCTGGCACGCACCGTTCTCGTTCCTCGAATTCGGCGGCGCCTTCGGCGGCTTCTTCTGGCTGTTCCTGAAGATGTTCCTGCTGGTGTCCCTGATGATCTGGGTCCGCGGCACCTTCCCGCGTTACCGCTATGACCAGATCATGCGCCTCGGCTGGAAAGTGTTCATTCCAATCACGCTGGTCTGGCTGGTGCTGGTCGCCGGCATCATGCAGACGCCCTGGAATATCTGGAAGTAAGGAAGCGCATTCAAATGAACCGAATTAAAGAAATCCTCGGCAGCCTGATGCTGACCGAACTGTTCAAGGGCCTGGCCCTGACGGGCCGCTACGCCTTGTCGCGCAAGATCACCGTGCAGTACCCGGAAGAGAAGACCCCGATGTCGAACCGCTTCCGCGGCCTGCACGCGCTGCGCCGCTACCCGAACGGGGAAGAGCGCTGCATCGCCTGCAAGCTGTGCGAAGCGGTGTGCCCGGCGATGGCGATCACGATCGAATCGGCGC
>JAQGLR010000261.1 GCA_028292765.1 Massilia sp.
TCGGCAGGTCGAGGCCGTCGGAAATCACCAGCCGCTTGGTGTTGGCGTCGATGCGCAGCGCCTCGTAATGGGCCAGCGCCTTCTCGCCCCAGATCACCGGATCGCCCGAGTCGTGGCGCAGGCCGTCGAACAGCTAGGCGAAGTACAGGTCGAAGTCGGCAAGGAAGGCATCCATGCCGACCACATCGGTCAGCGCGGTGCCGAGGTCGCCGCGGTACTCCTGCACCCAGTCCTCGAGCGCGGCTTTCTGGAAGTCGCGCAGGCGCACCCCGAAAGACTGGAAGGCCTGCATGTATTCGTGCGCCATGGTCCCGATCGGCACCAGGTTGTGCTTGCGCGCCAGGTGAACGTTGGAGGTGCCCTTGAAGAACTGCGGCAGGTCGCGCGCCAGCGTCGAGACGACTTCATCGTGCCACTCCCCGGAGAAGCGGCGGCGCACGCCGAAGTCGAAGAACTCGAAGGGGTTGGCGCGCTTCGGCTCCCGGTCGAATTCGCGGAACTGCTCGATCTTCAAGGCCAGGCGCTTGCGCGCTTCCTCGATCGCCTTGTGCTGGTCGAAACGGCGGAAATACAGTTCGTTGACGATGTACAGGACATAGATTTCGAAACCCATCACGTGCACGATCGGCCCGCAGGCGCGGATGCGCAGGTGCGGCCCGTCCGTCTCGACCGTGATGAACTTGCGCTGGAAGCGGAACACCGTCAGGAAGTCGGCGAAATCGCTCTTGATGAAACGCAGGCCGCGCAGGTATTCGATTTCCTCGTCCGTGAACAGCATCTCGCACAGGTGGTCGAGTTCGCGTTCGACTTCTTCCTTCAGTTCGGCCAGCGGATAGTCGGGCTCGTTACGGCAGCGAAATTCGTACTCGCCATGGGCGTTCGGATGGCGGTGCAGCAGCGCCTGCCACATCGTGAATTTGTAGAGGTCGGTTTCCAGCAGGCTGCGGACGATGGGCTTCATGCTTGTTTTCCTTGTCGGCCTCAGGCTTTTTTGCGCTGGCGCTTCTTCGGCGCCAGCATGGTGCCGGTGCAGCCGGGCGTGCCGCAGCGGCAGGCGAACTGCTTTTTGAGCGCCGGCGTGTGGCGTTCGTCGTAGATGAGCGCGTAGTTGTAGTTCAGTTCCTGGCCGGCCTCGATCGGGTGCAGCGCGTGGATGTAGACGCGGCCCTCTTCTTCGTAGGCTTCGCAGTTGGGCGAGCAGGCATGGTTGATCCAGCGCGCCTCGTTGCCGCGCCGGCCGCCGTCGATGACCCGGCCATCAGCCAGGCTGAAGTAGAACGTATGGTTGATCGGGCCACCGGCCTCGACGGCGCGCTGGGTCGCATCGTCCCAACTGATGCGCTCGCCGCGGTATTCGATGATGCGCTCGCCGGCATCGATGAAGCGCCGGGCGAAGACGCCGTTGCCGTGGATCGGGGACTTCTGGACTTCATAGGCCGGGTCGGCCTTGGCTGCGGGTTGGCTGGGCATGGTGGGTTCGGGAATGGCGGACGGGCGCACTTGGGACAAGTGCGGGGCAAATGTGGATCCTTACTATTATTGTACGTTTTTACATTCCGCGCCGCACTAGAATATGCGCTGCGCCCCTGCGGCACAGGCTTCCCGGCCCTTGGCTCCCACATCCGTTCCCCCTTCCACGGACTGATATGATGGCTGCCCTGCCGATACCCCTTGCATGCACCTCGGCTCACCAGATACGGCGGCCGCATCGTTTGCGGCGTGTGCCGTGATGTCAAGGATGGCTGTGAAAGCAATTGCTCTCGAATCAGGTTGCGGTATTTCCATTATCCCGGTGGCGGTCGACCATGCGGCGGTGCTCGCCGCGCTGGTGGAACGGAACATCGATCACCTGAGGGCTTATTTGCCTTTGGTGGCGAGCCTGTCGTCGCCCGCCGCGGCGAGAGCGCATCTGGGGGCCGCCCTTGTTGGCGCCGGCAAGGGTGAGTTTCTCGAATGGCATCTGTTTTCCGGGGGAGCCCTGTGCGGGGCGATACGGGTCAAGCACATCGACGCCGGCAACCGGAAGGCGGAGATCGGTTATTTCATCGGAAGCGAATTCGCGGGCAAGGGCATCGTCTCTCGCGCCGTGCGCACAGTGCTCGCTTACTGTTTCCAGTCCTTGCAACTCAACAGGATGGAGTTGCGCTGTGCATCGGCGAACGAACCCAGCATGCGCGTTGCGGAACGCCTGGGCTTCACCCGCGAAGGCGTGCTGCGCCAGGCCGAATGGCTGGACGGCGTCTTCGTCGACGAGCTCGTTTACGGGCTGTTACGCGCCGAGTTCAATCACTGACCGCCACGCCTGACGATCACCCGGCCGCTGCACCAGCGCGTCGATATCCGGCTTTTTCATCCGCAGCAGCGCCTCCTTCAACGGTGGGTACGCATGATTGGACCGCGCCCGCCGCCTTCAGTCGCCGAGCTCTTCTTCGCGGAACTCGGTACCGCTGCTCGGCACTGTGTCACGCGTCGCTTCCTGCTTGCGCAACTCCACCCGGCGGATCTTGCCGGAGATGGTTTTCGGCAGCTCGCGGAACTCGATGCGGCGGATGCGTTTGTACGGCGCGAGGCGCTCGCGCGCAAAGGCGAACAGTTCGCGCGCCAGCTCGCGGCTCGGCTCGACACCCTGGCGCAGGGTGATGAAGGCTTTCGGCACCGACAGGCGCAGCGCGTCCGGGCTCGGCACGATCGCCGCTTCCAGCACCATCTCGTGCTCGACCAGCACGCTTTCCAGCTCGAACGGGCTGATGCGGTAATCGGAAGACTTGAACACGTCGTCGTTGCGGCCGACGTAGAAGTAGTAGCCGTCCTCGTCGATAAATGCCGTGTCGCCGGTGTGGTAGTGGCCGGCGCGCATGACCTCGGCCGTTTTCTCCTCGTCGCCCTCATAGGCCATCATCAGGCCGAGCGGATGCGGCTGCAGGCGCACCGAAATTTCGCCTTCCTGCGCCGGCTGGTCGTCGACATCGAGCAGCGCAATGGCGTAGCCCGGCAGCGGGCGCCCCATCGAGCCGGGTTTCAGCGGCTGGCCGGGCGGATTGCCGATTTGCGCGGTCGTCTCGGACTGGCCGAATCCGTCGCGGATGCGGATGCCCCAGGCGCGCTCGACCTGTTCGATCACTTCGGGATTGAGCGGCTCGCCGGCGCCCACCAGTTCGCGCAGCGGCGGCTTCCATTGCGCCAGGTCTTCCTTGATCAGCATGCGCCAGACGGTTGGCGGCGCACACATCGAGGTCACGCCGCAGCGCTGCACGGTCTCGAGCGCCGCCTTGGCGCTGAAGCGTTCGTAGTTGTAGACGAACACGGTGGCGCCCGCATTCCAGGGGGCGAAGAAGCAGCTCCAGGCATGCTTGGCCCAGCCCGGCGAGCTGATGTTCCAGTGCACGTCGCCGCGTTGCAGGCCGATCCAGTACATGGTCGAGAGGTGCCCGACCGGATAGCTCTGCTGGCTGTGCAGCACCAGCTTCGGCTTGGCGGTCGTGCCCGAGGTGAAGTACAAGAGCAGCGGGTCGGTCGCGCGCGTTTCTCCTTTCGGGGTGAAGACGCTCAGCACGCGGCGGCAATCGTCGAAATCGTGCCAGCCGTCCTGCTTGCCGCCGACGGCGATGCGCGTGAAGTTGCCCGTCAGGCCTTCGAACTTGTGCGCTTCCGAGATCTGGGCGATCACATGGCGCACCCTGCCCCGGTCCATGCGGTCCTGGAGGTCGGCGGTCGAGACCAGCATCGTCGTCGGCACCAGCACCGCGCCCAGCTTGATCCCGGCCAGCATGATTTCCCACAGCTCGACGCGGTTCGGCAGCATCAGGAGCACGCGGTCGCCGCGTTCGACGCCGCATTGCTGCAGGTACTGGGCGACCTGGCTCGAGCGCGCCGCCATGTCGGCGAACGAGATTTTCTGCTCGCGGCCATCCTCTTCGACGACCCACAGCGCCGGCGTGTGGTTGTCCTTCGCTTCGTGGTCGAAGAAATCGATGCCCCAGTTGAAGGCGTCGAGCTGGGGCGGCTGGTAATCGCGGTAGGCCGTGTCGTAGTCGAGGCGCTGCTGTTGCAGGAAGTCGCGCGCCCGGGCGAAACGCTGATACGGGGTCATGGTGTCTCCTGTGCACTAGTAGGAAGGCCGCCGGCACGATCCGGCCGTGCGTTGTCTGTTTGGGCACATTTTGCCATGGGATGGCCGGGCACGCGCGTCGCGACGCGCCCATGCCTCGCCAGCTTCGTTCGCCCGCTGCTCAGCGCGGGCGCCGCAGCGGCACGGCGAGTTCGCCCTCGGGCTGCATCATGTCGATCACGCGGCAGTCGCCGCACATGCGCAGGCGGTCGAGGTTGCCGGCGAAGGCGCTGTGGCTAGAGAGCCGCCCCAGCATGTTCTCGATCATGTGCACCGTACCGAAGGCCTTGTTGCAGCGGATGCAGTGGAAGGGCTGCGACTCGTTCAGCACCACGGTCTGCTTGCGGAGGTCGCCAAAGGCCATGCGCGGCACCAGCGTGATCGCGTTCTCGGGGCAGGTATTCGCGCACAGGCCGCACTGCACGCAGTTCTGCTCGACGAAGCGCAACTGCGGCATATTCGGCGTGTCCATGATGGCCGAGGACGGACAGGCGCCGACGCAGGCCATGCACAGGCTGCACGACTGCTTGTTGACGGCAATCGCCCCGAACGGGCTGCCCGCCGGCAGCGGGACTTCCTCCGCCGGCTGCGGCGCATGCCGGAACAAATGGTCCAGTGCGTAGTCGAGCGTGTTGCGTTTTTCCGCCGCCAGGTTGAAGGTCGCCATCTCCCCGGGGGCCTCGCCGCGCGGCGCGTGCTGCAAGGCCACGGCCAATTCTTCCGGGGCGCTCACGCGCAGCAGCTGGAAATGCGGGCCGCCGTAGCCCAGGCCGCCCAGCACCGTTTCGGCAATGCGCATCTGGGTGTCGAGCGCGGCGGCGTACTGGGGGGCTTCGTCCGCCGTCATGAGCACGGTGACGCCGGCCGCGCCATAAGCAAGGGCCGACAGCCAGACGTCGATGCCGGTCGAGGCGGTGTGGTGCAGGGCCATCGGGATGACGCGCCCGGGAATACCCATCGCGCCGGTCCCGGCGTCGGCGCCCACGGCTTCGATCAGCGGGGCGCCGCCTTCGCCATGAAACAGCAGTACCGGGTCTTCCCCGCCGGCTTCACGGTAGGCGCGCAGCGCGGCCTTGATGCGGCTGCCGGTGTGGGCGGCCGATGGATAGGCGTAGCCGAGCGCACCCGAGGGGCACACGGTGGTGCAGGCGCCGCAGCCGGCGCACAGGTAGGGGTTGACCTTGATGCGGTCGCCGGCGCTGGAAATCGCCTTGGCCGAGCAGATCTCGATGCAGGCCGTGCAGCCGGCGAGGCCGTTGCGGCTGTGGGCGCAGAGGCGCTCCTTGTAGGCGAAATATTTCGGCTTTTCGAAGTCGCCGACCATCTCCATCAGCTCGGCCGCCGCCGCGCGGCGCGCGGCATCCTCGAAGCCCGGCGCGTAATAGCCGTGCGGAGGCTGGTGGCTGGCGATCAGCGGGCTCGGGCACAAATCGAGGACGAGATCGAACTTGCCCTGGCCTGCGGGCTGCCCCGGCGCCTGCCAGCGCGCTTCGAAAGCGCCGAGCCAGCCGGCGACGGCAACGGCGCGCGCCACGAATACCGGGTAGGGGCGTTCGCCGACGTCGACGTTGTCGAGCAGCAGCAGCGTGACGGGCAACGCGCTGGCCAGGTGGTCGGCCCAGGGCAATGCCTGGGTCGAGCTGCCGACGACCAGGGTGCGTCCGCCCGAGCGGTAGCTGACCGAGGCGCCCGGCTCTGCGGGTGCGATGGCTTCCGCGGCCAGGATGGCGGCGGTCTTGGCGAGGGCATTGCGGCGTTCCTGCAGCGGGTCGCCGGCCTGCCCTTCTAGAAATCGGATGTTCATGCTTGGCCTTGGGGCAATTGCTGGTTTGGACAATGGAATGGGCCGTGGTCATGCGTGGGCGCGCCGGATGGGAGGACACCGGTGGTATCCCCCGGCACGAGATCCTCGTGGGCGGCTGTGGCATGCGCGGCTTCGTTTTGGGGTACTGCTTTGCGATCGACGGCGTCGGACGCCGGCGATTGTGGCGCCGCCGCTGTGGTGGGTTGCGCGGAAGCTGCGTCTGGCAGCACTGCGCCCGGTTCCGTGGATGCAGCCGGGTCCTCCTCGACAAACCGGCGCAAGGCGCTGCGTGCATGGTCGAGCGAGGCGAGCATCTCCGCCGATACCGGGCTCGGTATGTTGTAGTCGTCCATGTACATGTCGAGCCGGTCCATCACGTTGAAGTGGGGATCGGCGAACAGTTTTTTCAGGGCCAGGCGCTGCACGGACTTGTCGACACCCTGGCCGACAAAGATGGAATAGTCGGAGTCCGGCGTCAGCCGGTTGACGTCCTCGAGCGTCGGCGAGGGCCGCCCGGGGGCGGCCGATGCTTGCCCGGCCAAGCCGGCATCGGCTGCCCCCGGTGCTGCCGGAGCTTCCTGTGCTGCCCACGCGTCCCCTGCCCTCGCCCATCGCGCTCCGGCTGGCGGCGCAGCTACCTGTGCCTGTGCCTGCGCCTGTGCCTGCGCTGGTGCGCGCGGCGCTTCCTCGGCCGCATCGACGCCGGTCGCCTTGACGCGCGCCCAGCGGCGCAGGAATCCTTCTTCGGGCATCGCGCCTCCTTACCCGTGCTGGCGGCCGCGGCGCGGACGCGGCGTGTAGTGCTCGCGCAGGTAGCCGGCCAGCCAGGCATAGATTTCGGCCGGCATGGTCACGCCGTCGGCCGCTTCGCCGGAATCGAACATGCGCGTGCCCTCGACGTAGCTCACCGAGGCCCGCGCCGGCATGGCGCGGCCGTCCACCATGCGCCACAGGACGAATACCTTCGATTCCGGCGCCATGCAGTTTTCGTAATAGCCTTCGTTCTCGTCGGTATACAGCTCGAGCTCGAGCCCGGAGACCATGTAGTAATCGCGCTCGGGGCTCTCGCCGAGCACCTGCAGCGGCGGCAAATTGCCGCGGTCGGGCACGACGCCGACGGCGGCCCAGGCCTCATCGGCCCAACGGTGTTCCACCCTGCGGCGCTGCATGATCACCGCGATCGGCATGCTGGACATCTTCATTGGTTCTGCTTCTCTTTGGCACTGCCCTTGTCCACCGCCGGCGAGGCGCCGGCCCTGACCGACCTGGTCTGCTCCTTCTTGACATCCGGGCTGGGCGCGGCGGTGCCGAGCTTTTCGCTCTTGATCGGCACGTTGGCCGACTGCAGCGCCTGCGGGCTGCGCGGCGCGGCGCCGCCGCCCGGCGAGGACGCGGTAATGCCGGCCGGGGTGCCGGTGATTGTGTTGGCGGAAACGCCGGTGGCGGCCGGCGACACGCCCGGCATTGGCCTGCCGGTGACAGCCACGCCGGTGGTCTGCACCGCCGCCGGCACCGCGCCGGACGCCGGTACGACGGGAGCGGCATTCGCCGCGTTCGGAGCGGGCGTACCGGCGGCCGGAACACCTGCGCCCGATGCCGGCGCGGCTGCAATCGCCACCGGTGGGCGCGCGGTCCAGCCCTGCGCCGAGGCGCGCGAACGCCAGCGCGCGCTGAGCGCGTCCTGGGCTGCAGCCAGCTGCGCCTTGGCCTGCTCGGCCTGGGCGTCGGCTGCGGCTTTCTTGGCCGCGGCCGCCTGCTGCTGGGCCGGCGTCAGCGTTGGCGCCGGTAAAGCGGCCAAGGCCATGCCGCCCGAGGCCAGGCCGGCCACAAGGAGGGCGCGGAGAATCGATCGGATACGCATCATTTGTCCCCCGTCAGCGTGCCGGGCGCGGCAGGTGGTTTGGCTGGCTGGCCGGGCGCGCCGGCTGTTCCCGCCGACCCTGCCGCATTGACAGCACCTGTCACATTGCCCATATTCGTCCTGGGCGCCGTCGTTTCCTGGTTGCTCGCGCTGCCCGCTCCGACTGGCGTGACGCCGGCAGCCGGCGCATTCGCCGGTGGCCCCCCGTAGTCGCCCACTGGCTTGTTGCCGGCCTGCCCCGCGCTGGCCGGGGTCGTCGCCCCCTGGTTCGGGCCATGCCCGCTTTCGGCCACGGTGCCGCCGAGCGCGGCGCCGCCGGTCGTGCCGCCCGAGCCGCCGGCAATGCCCGGCGTGCCGCCGGCGTAGGCGGCATTCGTTTCAGGCTTGCTGCTGCGCGCCATCACTTGGCCGCTGGTGAGGCCGCCGGCCGTCACCTGGCCCGGGAACTTGGTCTGCTGGACGCCGTCCCTGGCGTTGGTATGGCCGCGGTCGCAGCCGGCGAGCATGGCGCAGCTGATGACACAGGTCATGGCGCCGATGGTGACGCGCTTGGTAAATAAGGATGTTTTCATCGTGGACCTTAATGTACCGGGCCGGGCCGCGGTGCGACCGGCGGCACGTTGCCAGGGCGCGCGCCGTCCGGCGCGGCACCCGATTTGACTTCGTCGTACCAGAGCCCGTGGTGCGCCTTGGCCCAGTTTTCGTCGACGCTGCCCTTCCGCATCGATTCGTAGGAACCAGGCGAGCCCAGTGTGCCGAGGTAGATGTGGCCCATCGCCGCGGCCATGTACAGGGTGGCGCCGCCGATGTGCAGGTAGTTCGCCATCTGCAGGACGTAGCGGGTCTGGCCGAAGTTGACGAAGTCGAGGATCAGTCCGGTAATCGACATGACCAGGCCCAGCAGCACGACGCCGCCCCAGAACCACACCTTTTCGCCGGCATTGAAGAAGCCCGCCGGTACGTGCTTGTGCGAGGTGAGTCCCCCGCCCTGCTTGACCCACTGCCAGTCGATCCGGTTGAAGAAGTTGCGTCGCAGGAAGGTGAAGAACATCAGGATCGAACACACGATGAACAGCGGCCCGACCACGTTGTGCACGTACTTCGAGATGATGGCGATCCACGAGAACAGCGTATGGCCCATCCACGGCAGCATGATGAGCTTGCCGAACATGATGATGATGCCGGTGATCGCCAGCGCGATGAACGAGTAGGCCGTGGCCCAGTGCACGGTGCGCTCCCAGCTGCTGAAGCGCTGGACGCGCCGGCCCGAGGCCTGCAGTGGAGGCGGCCTGAAAGCGCGCCAGAACACGAAGATCAGGAAGGGCACGGCCAGCAGGACGAGGCCGGTGATGGTGGCGATCGGCCCGTTGCGCAGCAGGCGCCAGGTGTTGCCGCCACGCTGGACGATGACGTTCGCCTCGGTGGTGCCGTACTGGCCGAGGAAGTGGCGGTCGATGTGGACCCGGCCCGACGCGGAGTCGGTCAGGCCCGGCTCGGGCACGTTCGAATCGCCTTCGATCTGCAGCATCGTCTGCTCTTCGGCGTAGGCCGGCTTGGCGTCGCGGTTCGGCACGCCGGCCCAGCTCGGCGACAGGACCAGCGCGCAAAACAGGACCAGGATGGCGCGCACGGCAATCAGGTTGGCTCGCATCGACATGGCTGGCTCCTAGGGGTTCGCCCGGTTGTACTCGTTCTGGTGGTTGGTGCGGTTGACGATCGCCGCATTCCACGAGAGCTTGTCGTTATGGAACAATGTCTGGAAGTGGCGCGGGTCTTCCTTGCCCGCGTACTGGCCCTTGATCCAGGCCGGATGCTGTTCCACTTCGAGGCAACCTGACAATGCCAGCGCCAGCGGCAAGGCCGCGATGAGTTTGAGTAGTTTCATGTTGGCAGCTTCCCTGGAATATTCTGGCTGTCACCAATCTTCTGGTTTTCGCGCGGCAGGTCGCCGCGCGCCCGGATCTGG
>JAQGLR010000277.1 GCA_028292765.1 Massilia sp.
GCTGCGCGCCGGGTGGTCAAGGTCATGCGGGGTCCTTCCAGGTGGAATACGGGTGTCGAATCAGGTTCGAATTGAAATAGCGCTTGTCGTCGGTGACTTCCAGGCCGATCCACTCCGGCCTGTCGAAGCGGTCTTCCTCCGAGCGGAGTTCGATTTCGGCCACGACCAGCCCGGCGTTCGCGCCGAGGAACTCGTCGACCTCCCAGGTGTGGGGACCGACGACAATCCGGTGGCGCACTTTCTCCACCAGCGGCTGATGGCACAAGGTATCGAGCAGTTCCGCGGCCTCCTGCACGGGAATCGGGTATTCCCATTCGCCGCGCGTGGCGCCCCGGTTCTTGCCCTTGATCGTCAGCGTCCCGCTGCTGCCTTCGATGCGCACGCGCACGGTGCGCTCCGGATCGAGGCTGAGGTAGCCCTGGCGCAGCAGCGTCGGCTCGCCCAGCGTGCGCCAGGCGCCGCCCGTGACCAGGAACTTGCGCTCGATTTCAACGCCCATGAGCGGCACTCACGATGAATGCGACGATCAGTCGAGCGACTGCAGGATCGGCTGCAGGAGCGCCGCGCCGAGGGCCGCGCTGCGCGCGCCGTTCCAGCCGGTATAGCTGTTGGGCAGGTTGGCGTTGTCCTTGAACGGCATTTCCAGCGTCAGCGACAGGCATTTGAAGGTGTGGCCGATGTACTTCGAGGCCAGCGTCAGCAGTTCTTCGTTGTACTTGCTGGCCGCGTAGCCGACCACATTCTGGAAGTCCGGGCTGGCCGCCATGTATTGTTCGACAAAGGCTTTCTGCCTTGCTTCGCGCTCGGGCGTGAAATCAGCCAGCATTTCGTTGCCCGCCACGAAGTTGTACGGCAACGCCTCGTCGCCATGGATGTCGAAGAACATGTCGACACCGGTTTCATGGATCTTTTCTTTCACGCACAGCACTTCCGGGCTGCGCTCGAGGGATGGCGTCATCCACTCGCGGTTCAGGTTGGCCCCGGCCGCGTTGGTGCGCAGGTTGCCGCGCACCGAGCCGTCCGGGTTCATGTTCGGCACGATGTAGAACACGGCGCGCTGGAGGAGCTTGCAAGCGATCGGGTTGGCGTCGTCGAGCAGCGCATCCATCATGCCTTCGACGAACCATTCGGCCATCGTCTCGCCCGGGTGCTGGCGTGCGATGACCCAGATCTTTTTCTCCGCTGCGGGATTGCCGATCACGACCAGGTTCATGTCGCGCCCGTCGACGGTGGTGCCGATGTCATGCACGCGCGCGATCGGGTTCTCGGCCACTTCACCCAGCAGGCGCAGGTGGCGCTCCCAGGTATAGGGCTCGAAATAGGCGTAATAGATGCTGTCGAGCTCGGGGGTGTGATTCACCGTCATGGCCTGTCCGTCGAAGCTGGTCGGCACGCGGAACCAGTTCTCGGTGTCGTAGCTCGCCGCGACCTGGTAGCCCTCGAAACCCTTCGGGTAGGTGGCCTGGCCGGCATTCAGGAAACGAATCGTGCAGGCCTGGCCGCGCGCGCCCTGCAGGCGGAAGTGGAACCACTGGTGGATGTCCGCGTTATTGTCGCGGCGCAGGTTCAGGTCGATCGCTTTCGGGCTTGACGCTTGCACCACCTCGATGGCGCCCGAATCGAAATGCTGGCTGATTTTGATTGGCATGGCTGGTCCTCTATTGGCCCGTTCAAAAGGTAGGGCATGAAGTCGGCATGAAGCTGAGCATGATACTACGCCCGATTTGCCCTGGCCCCCGCCCTGCCAGTGCGGCTTGCCGCAGGCAGGGTGGTCGCCATCAGGCGTCGAGGTCGATCAGTTCGCGGCTGTACAGCGCCAGGATCTGGCGCATCAGTTCGACGTTGCCGCGGTCGAGGACGAGGACCAGGTTCGGCTCGCGGTCGAGGTTGAACGCCATGCGCAGTTTCCCCGGCAGTTCGCGGCAGTTCAGCGTCAGCGCGCGGGGAATGTTGGGGTTGTTCCAGTCCTGCTGGGTGATTTCAGGCGGCGCCGGCGGCGGCTGCAGCGTCGGGTCCTGGTTCACCGGCAGGTGCTTGAGCAGCCAGAAGACGATCGTAGCGGGGATGTGCAGGCCAAGGTCGGTCGCGCCCTGGGTGGAGAATTTCGCGAGCAGTGAATTGCCGACGCGATCGCACGACATGGACATGCTCTTGACTTGACGAATGACCGCTTCTTTCACGACGATGTTCCTCAGGGATTAGTTAAAAAGGCGCAGCGATTCTACCCCATCCCATTGTGGATTTGTGTGTGTTTGGAAAGAAAACGGGGAGCCGCGCTCCCCGTTCGTGGTCATTCGGTCCTGCCCTCGGCCCGCTTCGGGCGGCTGGGCAGGATGACGCCTGCTTTTTACGCTGGCTCTTCGACGCTTGCTCTCGAATGCTTACTCTTTCGAGCCGCCGCGGCTGCCGCCCTTCGACGAGCTGCGCGAGCTGCTGCCCGAGCCGGCGCTGGCCGACTGGCGGTTGCCGTGGCTCATCGAGCCAGCCCGGCGTGCTTCCTCGGAAGTGAATTCGTGTGCAGTCCCTTTCTGATGGGCGGCCTTGCCGCCCTGGCTGGCGATTTCGCGCTGGCGCTGCGGATCCATCGATGCGAAACCACGGTTGCGGGTGCCGCCGCCGGCACTCTGGCTGTTGGACTGGTTACCGCCCTGCTTGTTACCTTGATTGCTCGAAGCCATGATGGTGTTCTCCCTGTTCACTTGTAAACCGCCGCGTCGTGCGGCAGGCTGTACCCCCACTCATCCGCAAAGCGCCGATGAGCGGTCGGTTGATTTCATCTTAGGCATGCGGATTAGATGAGGGTATAGGACGTTTTCAGATGACTTTGTAGGACTACAGGCGACAGAAAATGCACTGACGAAATATCCTACGTTTTGGAAGAAATCCCATCAGTTATCGTCCTACACACTACCGCTGCGTTTTCCTATACTGAAGCGACACAAACCCGCGCATCATGGCAGGATCAGGCGGTGACGGCCGCGCCGCGGCCAGCCCTGTCACGGCGCTGCCATCCGCAACATCAAGTTTTGGAAAGGAAAGAACATGGACGCGAATCAACGCAGCGAAATGAACAATCAGACCAATAACGGCGCCAACGAAAAGTGGAACGAAAACGCCGGGGGCAAGACCGCGCCCGACGCACCGCTCGACCATACCTACCCGCAGGGCGCCGCGCAGCAGCAGGGCAACCAGGGCATCGACCAGATGGGCACCCAGCAAAGCGGCATGGGCCCCGGCCCATGGCTCAACGAGAGCGAGGTCTGGGACGTGCCGGGCGGCTCGATGCAGTCCCAGCAGAACGGCGGCAGCGGCCCCACGCAAGGCATCACCGACAGCCACCAGCGCCAGATGGAACAGCGCTCCATCGCGTACGGCCAGCTCGAGCAGCCCGTCGGACATCGCCCGCCTGACAGCGGTACCGACCTCCTCCGCCACGAAGGCGAACACGCCGGGAATACCCAGGCCACCCACCGGATGAATCCGCAAGACCCGCGCCAGCCGGAATTGCAGGGCGGCTCGCTCGGCCACCATCACGGCGCCGGCCAGTCGATGCAGTCCGGCCAGTATGGCGGCGGCCGGCAAAGCATCGGCTCGGCGCAGGGCGCCACCAGTGGCGGCGCGCAGCAAAGTACCGACCGCGCCGGCTCGCAAACCGGCGAGGCGGGGCGTGAAATCGGTAGCCTGACGGACGGTGGCGTGCACCAGTCGAACGACCTGGCCGGCGGCCTGCCGCGCAGCCCGGGCAATGCCGGGCCGCGCACTGAAAACCCGGGCGTGCTGCCGGGTGCTGGCGGGCAGCAGGACGTGCCCGGCGTGCACGAGTCGAACGATGCCGCCGGCGGTTATCCGGCCAGCCCGGCCGGCGCAAACCGCCTTGCCGGCGACCGCAAGATGGACGACGACACGGGCTTTTCGCGTCAATAAACGGCGGCCTGTCCGACCACCCCGTCATCTTTTCCGAGACCCCGGCCGCGCCACCGTGCTGCCGGCGTCCCGGCACGTCCGTACTATCCGTCCCTCCTGGCGTCCCTGCCTCCCTTCCTCTGTAGGACTGGTCCTACGATAGCCGAGCAACATTTCATGGCCCCGGACCAGGCGCTTGCGGGCCCGGCACACGTCAGGCAGGCTGTACACCCATTCCAGTTCCCCGAAATAACTGGGCAGTATTTGAGCCATCACAGTTCCCGAGCGTGATGCAAACGCCGTCGCGCCGGTCAAACCGTGTACAGCCAGGAGAGCCGGGAATGACAGGGGGCCTTGTTACCACTGCGGAAACGCGCATCAGCACCGAGCTGTGGGCAGTGCTGGCGCGCTACCGCTGGCGCATCGCCTTTGCTGTCGCCCTGCTGCTGGTCGCCAAGCTCGCCACGGTCGCCGTGCCCCTGCTGCTCAAGCGCATCATCGATGCATTTCCCCCGGACGCGATGCCAACGCGCCTGCCGGTCTACCTGCTGGCCGGCTACGCGGTACTGCGTTTTTCCTCGACCCTGTTCAACGAGCTGCGCGACCTGCTGTTCGTGCGCGTGACCCTGGCGGCGGTAACGGCCTATGCGCGGAAAACCTTCGCCCACCTGCACGCCCTCGGCCCGCGCTTTCATGCGCGGCGCAAACTCGGCAGCCTGCTGCCCGACATCGACCGCGGCACCAGCGGCATCGCCTTCCTGCTGGGAGTCGGGCTGTTCACGATCGTCCCCACGCTGGTCGAAATCGGCCTGGTACTGGCGATCATGCTCAGCAGGTACGAAGCCAGTTTTGCGGCGATCATCCTGCTCACCTTCCTCGTGTACACCGGCTTCACCCTGGTCTTCACCGCGCGCCGCGTGCTCTACCAGCGCCGCGTCAACAAGCTCGACTCGCACGCCAAGGGGCAACTCGCCGACAGCCTGATCAATTACGACACCGTCAAGGCCTTCACCATCGAGGCGCACGAGGCAGGCCGCTTCGCGTCCATCATGGACGACTGGCGCGCAGCCGGGGCCGGCAATGCGCGTGCCCTGTTCACGCTGCACGTCGGCCAGAGCGCCGTCATCGCGCTCGGCGTGGCGGCAATCATGCTGCTGGCCGGCCAGGCAGTGTTGCAACGGCGCATGAGCGTGGGCGACCTGGTCCTGGTCAACGCCTATGCGCTGCAGGTCTGCCTGCCGCTCAACGCGCTTGGCTTTGTCTACCGCGAGGCGCGCGACGCCTGGGTCAATGCCGAGCGCCTGTTCGAGCTGCTGCGCGAACGCCCGGAGATCCAGGATGCACCGAACGCGCCGCCGCTGCGCGCCGGGCCCGGGGAAATCGTGTTCGACCATGTCAGCTTCCATTACGAGCCCGGGCGGCCCGTGCTGGCCGACCTGTGCCTGCGCATCGCTCCCGGCACCACGCTCGCCGTGGTCGGACGCAGCGGCTCCGGCAAGTCCACGCTGGCGCGGCTGCTGCTGCGCTATTACGACCCCGCGAGCGGACGCATCCTGGTGGACGGCCAGGACATCCGCACCGTCGCTTCACATAGCCTGCGCGCGGCGATCGGCGTCGTGCCGCAGGACACGGCGCTCTTCAACGACACGATCGGCAACAACGTCGCCTACGGTCGCATCGGCAGCACGCGCAGCGAGGTGGTCGCCGCCTGCCGCGCCGCGCATTTGCACGAATTGATCGCCGCGCTGCCGCACAAGTACGACACCCAGGTGGGCGAACGCGGCGTCAACATCTCGGGCGGCGAGAAGCAACGCATCGCCATCGCCCGCGCCATCCTGAAGGATCCGCCGATCCTCGTTTTCGACGAAGCGACGTCAGCCCTTGACGCAGATTCAGAGCACGCGATCAATCAGGAACTCGACCGTTTGTCGCGCAATCGAACCACTCTCATCATCGCGCACCGCCTCTCGACGATCGTCAACGCCGACGCGATCGTCGTCATGGAGCGCGGCCGCATCGTCGAACACGGCACGCACGCGGAACTGCTGCGCCACCACGGCGTGTATGCACGCTTGTGGTTGCTGCAGCAACGGATGGACAAGGACATGGCCCGCTAGGGGCCTGTACATTCACCAGGGAGGGGCATGCCGAAAACGACTTCAGCAACGGGCGCCGCCTTCAGCGTCTCCGTCGTCGTGCCGACCTGCGGCCGGATGGACCTGCTCGACCGCTGCCTCGATGCGCTCACCCGGCAGGCCCTCCCCGCTGGCACGTACGAAGTGATCGTCGTCGACGACGAGCCCAGCCACAATACCCTGCACCTGGTGGCCGGCTGGCGCGCGCGCACGCTCGATCGCGGCCCGCGGCTGGTCTACCTCGCCAATTCCGCCAAGCACGGCCAGCACGGCCGGGCCGCGGCGCGCAACCTCGGCTGGCGCGCCGCGCAGGCCCCGATCGTCGCCTTCACCGACGACGACGGCGTGCCCGCGCCCGGCTGGCTGGTCCAGGGCCTGGCCGCCTTCGGTGACGAGGTCGACGTGCTGTGCGGCCATGTCGACAAGCCCCTGCCTGCCGCCCCGCTTTCTGCCCCGCTTTCTGCCCCGCCCGCTGCCCCGCCCGGACCTGCGCGCGCGCAGGGGCATGACGGCGACCTGATGGAAACGCCCGGGGTGTGCGTCACCAACTGCTTCTGCCGCAAGAGCGTGCTGGAAGTGCTCGGGGGTTTCGACGAGCGTTTCGAACAATCCCCCCATGGCGACGCCGACCTGCATTTTCGCCTGCTCGGCATGGGCGCGCGCATCGTGCCGGCGCTCGATGCCGTCGTGGTGCAGCCGGTGCCGCCGATGCCGTGGGGCGCCAGCCTCGCGCAGACGCGCCGGGCCGTGTTCGACGCCCTGCTCTACAAGAAGCATCCACGGCTGTACCGCGAAAAAATCGGCGCCACCCCGCCGCTGGACTACTACCTGGCGACCGTGGTCCTGTTGGTCGCGCTCGGGGCGCTGCTGGCCGGCGCCAGCGTCATTGCACCTGTTGCCGGCCTGGCCTGGCTGGCGCTGACGGCGCGCCTGGCCGCGCAGCGCCTGCGCGGCAGCGCCCGCTGTCCCAACGCCCGCAGTCGCAAAACCGTTTCGCACGTTGCCGACATGATCGTCACCTCGGCCCTGATCCCTCCGCTGGCCGTCTTCTGGCGCCTGGTCGGGGCCATCCGCTACCGCGTCCGTTTCATCTGAGGCTCCCATGCGCCGACTCAACGTCCTGACCTGGCATACCCACGGCAGCTACCTGTACTACCTGTCGCAGGCGCCGCACGAATTCTTCGTCCTCTCGAAACCCGGGCGACCGCCCGGCTATGGCGGGCGCTGCGGCCATATCCCGTGGGGTGACAACGTGCACGACCTGCCCGTCGAGCTCGCACGCGAGCAGCAATTCGACTGCATCCTGTTCCAGGACGACCACCAATGGGAACACGACCAGTACGCGTTCCTGACGGCCGCGCAGCGCGCGCTCCCGCGCATCTACCTCGAACACGACCCGCCGCGCGAGCATCCGACCGACACCCCTCACCTCGTCGACGATCCGAACGTGCTGCTGGTGCACGTCACCCCCTTCAACGACCTGATGTGGGACAACCGGCGCACGCCGACGCGCATCATCGAGCATGGCGTACTGGTTCCCGACGGGGTGCGCTATCTCGGCACGCTGGACCGCGGGCTGGTGGTCAGCAACAACCTGGGCCGGCGCGGGCGGCGCATGGGTCCCGACCTGTTCCTGCAGGCGCGCGAGCAGGTGCCGCTCGACCTGGTCGGCATGGCCGCCGAAGAAATGGGCGGGATCGGCGAGGTGCAGCATGCGCAGCTGCCCGCCTTCGCCGCGCGCTACCGTTTCCTGTTCAGCCCGATCCGCTACTCGAGCCTGGGCCTGGCGGTCATCGAAGCCATGATGGTCGGCCTGCCCGTGGTCGCACTGGCCACCGCCGAAATGGCGACCGTGATCGACGACGGCGCCAACGG
>JAQGLR010000298.1 GCA_028292765.1 Massilia sp.
CGCGCCTGCGCGTGAACAACGTGTATGCGAACCTGCTCAAGCAGGGAAAAGGCGAAGGCCAGATGAGCGCGCAGCTGCAGGAAGCGAAGTGGCTCATCAAAAATATGCGCCAGCGTTTCGATACGATCCTGCGTGTATCGCAAGCAATTGTGGAGCGTCAGAAGAACTTTTTCAGCCATGGCGCGGTTGCCATGCGTCCCCTTGTGCTTCGCGAGATAGCTGATACACTAGGTCTGCACGAGAGCACAATTTCTCGCGTGACAACTCAGAAATTCATGCTGACCCCGCACGGCATGTTTGAGTTGAAGTATTTCTTCGGAAGCCATGTCGCCACCGAAGCGGGGGGCGAAGCCTCTTCGACGGCGATCCGGGCGCTCATTGCGCAACTGACAGGAGCAGAGGACCCAAGGAACCCATTATCCGACAGCAAGATCGCGGAAATGCTCGGTGAACAAGGAATGGTCATCGCGCGCCGTACGGTTGCAAAATACCGTGAGGCACTAAAGATTCCTCCGGTCAGTCTCCGCAAATCCTTGTAACAGCGGCCAGCCACGCGCCCCAAGCGCGATGCGTCAGCCGTTTCTTTTTCAAAGGAGTGTGTATGAATCTCACTATCAGCGGTCACCACCTCGACGTAACCCCCGCCATCCGTGAATACGTACAGAACAAGCTGGAACGCATCACCCGCCATTTCGATCAAGTGATTGACTCCCACGTCATCCTCGCCATCGACAACCTTACCGAAAAAGACAAAAGGCAAAAAGCCGAAATCAACCTGCGCGTCTCGGGGAAGATGGTGCACGTGGAAAGTGTGGCGCAAGATTTGTATGCCGCGATCGACCTGCTGATGGACAGGCTGGATCGCCAGGTCATGAAATACAAGAGCATCATGCAAAACCATAGTCACGAGTCGCTCAAGCGTCGTCCTGAAGGCGGAGAGGCTGTTGCTGCCTGATCGGCAACGAAGCACCGTCTGAACGAGGGCGCCGGAAGGCGCCCTTTTCAATTGGTGGAGCCCGCGGCACGGCTTCGATAGAATGCATGTCTTTCCCACAATCCCACCGACCATGACCGACCATGTCCTGACCCGCGTTGCCAACGGCACCGGCGTGATCACCCTCGACCGGCCAAAGGCCCTCAATTCCCTGTCGCTCGCCATGGTGCGGCGCCTGACCGAGACCCTGCTGGCCTGGCGCGACGACGCCTCGGTCGACGCCGTCGTGATCACCAGCAGCAGCGAAAAAGCCCTGTGCGCAGGCGGCGACATCCGTTTCTTCCATGAAGCCGGCCACGCGGCGCCGACCGGCGGCAGCGCCTTGCTCGAAGATTTCTTCACCGAAGAATATGCGCTGAACCACCTGGTCCACTTCTATCCGAAACCCTATATTTCGCTGATGGATGGGGTCGTGATGGGCGGCGGCATGGGCATTGCCCAGGGCGGGCCCGAGACCGGCCTGCGCATCGTTACCGACCGCACGAAAATGGCGATGCCGGAAGTGAACATCGGCCTGTTCCCGGACGTCGGCGGCAGCCATTTCCTGTCGCACGCGCCCGGGCAACTGGGCAACTACCTGGGCCTCACCGGCCTCACGATCGGCGCGGCCGATGCGCTGTATGTCGGGCTGGCCGACGTGTTCGTGCCGGGCGCGCAACTGGGCGAACTGAAGGCGCTGATCGACACGGCGCCCGGGGCCCAGCTGGCGGCAAGCATCCGCGCATTCGGCGCGCGCTTCGCGGATGCCGCCGGGCCGAGCGCCCTGCAGGCGGCGCGCGGCGCGATCGATGTCCACTTCGGCGCCGGATCCGTGGCGGCGATCATGACCTCACTGGAGGGCGACGCCAGCCCGTTTGCACAAAAGGCGCTGGACGCGATGCGCCAGCGTTCGCCGCTCCTGATGTGCGTGACGCGCGACATGCTGCTGCGCGGGGCTGCGCTCGGCGTGGCCGATTGCCTGCGCATGGAACGCTCGCTGGTGCGCCGCAATTTCGAGCACGGCGAAGTGCTGGAAGGCGTGCGCGCGCTGGTGATCGACAAGGACAACCTGCCGAAGTGGAATCCGCCGACGCTGGGTGATGTGAGCCCGGACATGGTGGCGCGCTTCTTCGAGCCGGTATGGCCGGATTACGCGCATCCGCTGCGGCATTTGGACTAAACGGTATCGGGGTTTCGTAGCGTGGGCGCTTGAGCCCACGCGCTGCGGTGACGGCAGCTCAGAACGACTGCTCGCGATGCCGCAGCACGACGCGCTCGGACTCGCCAAAATACGCCGCCAGGCGTTCGGCCATGTACACCGAGCGATGCTGTCCGCCGGTGCAGCCGACGGCCACGGTCAGGTAGCTGCGGTTGTCGGTCTTGAACGAAGGCAGCCATTTTTCGACGAACTGGCGGATATCGTTGAGCATCTCGCCGGCACTGGGCTGGTTGTCGAGGAAGGCGATCACGGGCGCATCGCGGCCGGTGAGCGGACGCAGCGTGTGGTCGTAATAGGGGTTCGGGATGGCGCGCACGTCGAACACGAAGTCGGCATCGAGGGGCACGCCGACCTTGAAGGCGAACGACTCGAAGAACAGCGTCAGCGGTGCGTGCTTGACCTCGGCCAGCTCCTTGATCCAGCCGCGCAGCTTGTTGGCCGACGCCTCCGAGGTGTCGATCACGTGGCCGAGCTGCTCGATCGGCGCCAGGCGCTCGCGCTCCTCGGCGATGCATTCGATCAGGGTACGGCGCGATGCCGGATTTTCGCCGGGGCGCAGCTCGTGCGACAGCGGATGGCTGCGGCGCGTTTCCGAAAAGCGCGCCACGAGCGAATGGGTGCTCGAGGTCAGGAACATGACCTTCAGTTCATGCCCTTCGTCTTTCAGCTTGCGCACCGTGAGCGGCAGTTCGGTCAGCGACTCGGACGAACGGGCATCGACGGCGACCGCCAGTTTTTCCGTACCCTGGCTCGAGACGGCCTTCACGACATGCGGCAGCAAGCCCGGCGGCAGGTTGTCGACGCAGTAGTAGCCCGCGTCTTCCAGGACGTTCAGGGCGACGGATTTACCCGAGCCGGAGATACCGGTAATGAGGACGATGTGCATGGCTCGATGATACCCGAACAACATGGGCTTGTCGCGGCCAGCGTGCTGGCGGAGGGCGGGATCGGCATAAATACGTTCCGATGGCGCGAGATAATGGGGAATGTCGGGTCTGCTATCGGCGGGATTGTGGAACGCGTGGACTAGCCGGGGGGGATTGCCGTTGTAGCCTACGCATTCGCCGGGGAGCAATTCAATCCGAGCTCATCGCTTGGCGTTGCCGCTCCATGAACTCCTGCAGCGTATCGATCCCGCGCAATTGCAGGATCGTGTTGCGCACCGCGGCTTCGAGCAGCACCGCGATGTTGCGGCCGGCGGCGACCGGAATGACGACCTTGCGGATCGGCAGGCCCAGCACTTCCTCGGTCGGGAAGTGGAAGGGCAGGCGCTCGACTTCTTCGTCCAGCACGCCGCGCTTGACCAGGTGGACGATGAGTTTCAGGCGCATCTTGCGGCGCACCGCCGTCTCGCCGAAGATCGCCTTGATGTCGAGCAGGCCGAGGCCGCGCACCTCGAGCAGGTTTTGCAGCAGCGGCGGGCAGCGCCCTTCGATCATGTTCGGTGCGATGCGCGAGAATTCCACCGCGTCGTCGGCCACCAGGCCGTGCGAGCGCGAAATCAGTTCCAGTCCCAGCTCGCTTTTGCCCAGGCCCGAGTCGCCGGTAATCAACACGCCCACGCCCAGCACGTCCATGAAGACGCCGTGCATGATGACGCGCTGCGCCAGCTTTTTGGAGAGATACACGCGCAGGAAGTCGATCACCTGCGCCGCCGGCAGCGGGGTCGAGAACAGCGGGATGTTCTGCTCGTCGCAGATGGCGAGGATGTCGGGCGGGGTTTCGAGGCCTTGCGCGATGATCAGCGCCGGCGGGCCGCCACCGATCAGTTCGCCGATGACGTGGCTGCGCGAACTCGATTTCAGGCGGTGGTAGTAATTCAGTTCCTGGTGCCCGAAGACCTGGATACGGCCCGGGTGGATCAGGTTCAGGTGGCCGACCTGGTCGGCGGCCGAGGCGACGTCGCCCGAGATCAGCCGCTCGCCGCCCGGAAAGCCGGCGAACCAGCCAAGTTGCAGGCTATCGCGGTTATCGTCGTACAGCCGTTGGATGGTAAGCGGAGTCTGCAGCATGACCCAATTTTACCCCATGGCTTGCAAGCTGGGTTGCCAGTTGATAATACGTTCGTGCACCGAACGCGGATCGGGGTCGGTCGCCAGCGCCGTGCGGATCGCCTCGTCCGAGAACAGCTCGGCGATTTCGGACAGGATTTCCAGGTGCTGCTGGGTGACGTGGTCCGGGATCAGGAGGAAGAACAGCAGGTTCACCGGCTGGCCGTCGGGGGACTCGAACGGAATCGGGTCGGCCAGGCGGACAAACGCGGCGATCGGCTGCTTCAGGCTCTTGCTGCCCTTGATGCGTCCATGCGGCACGGCCACGCCATGCCCGAGGCCGGTCGAACCGAGGCGCTCGCGCGCGAACAGGTTTTCGGACACCGTCGAACGCGCGATGCCGCAGTTGTTCTCGAAAATCAGTCCGGCCTGTTCGAAGGCGCGTTTCTTGCTCGACACTTCGATGTCGAGCTGGACGTTTTCAAGCGACAGAATTTTGCTGAGGTTGGTCATAACACGCTTCTAATGTTGCGGCGTACATAGCCGACTTGCCGAGCAGAATTATAGGCCTGTTTCCCGGCCATGTAATTCGGTTTCGCGTCGGTATCGTACCCCTGTCATCGACTGCTTTCGAGTCCACACTCAGTGATATCAGGGCGGCCATTTGCGCTTCGACAAGGATTCACGCAATTTCCGTTACGGAAATCAATGCGGGATGAATAATTGAGGGAAAGAGGGGCGATTCGCCGTCGTTTCCCCGTCTTTGCACAAAAAAAAGGCAATTCGAAAGAAACTACTAATCGTTGTTTGTTCGTCAGTATCTGTGGCTGGAAAGGTACATACAGCCCGCCTCTTGCTTGTTTTTTGCCTGCTCTTTGTTTACTGGCGCGCACCGCGCAGGTTGTGCGGACGCACGGTACTGAAATTGGTGCGCCACGGATTGATGTCGAGTCCGCCACGGCGCGTATAACGCGCATACACCGCCAGCTTGGTCGGTTTGCACTGGCGCAGGATGTCGATGAAGATCCGCTCGACACATTGTTCGTGAAATTCGTTGTGCTCGCGGAAACCGATCAGGTAGCGCAGCAAGCCTTCCTGGTCGATCTGCGGTCCCACGTAGTGAATCTGCACGCTGCCCCAGTCCGGCTGGCCGGTCACCAGGCAGTTCGATTTCAGCAGGTTCGACACCAGCGTTTCTTCGACCGGCGCCTCGTTCAGGTTCGCGCTCAACAGGTGCGGCGCCGGCGAATAGTCATCGATCTCGATGTCGAGGCGGTCGAGGGAATAGCCCTCGAGTTCGCCCATCTTCAGCTTGCCGAAGCTTTCCGGTTCAGTGAGCGTGATGTGCACCGGCGCACCAAAGGCGTTCGACAGGTCCTCGCGCAGCAGCGCCAGCAGGGCGTCGGGGCCGGCCACGCGCGTCTGGTTGAACGAGTTCAGGTAGAGCTTGAACGACTTCGACTCGACAATGTTCGGCGAATCGGCCGGCGCGCTGATGGTGGCGATCCCCACCTGCGGCTTGCCGCGCATGTTCAGCCACGACAACTCGTAGGCATTCCAGATGTCCAGGCCGAAGAAGGGCAGGGTGCCGGTGATGGCCAGTTCGTCGCGCTTTTGCTGGCGCGGGATCGGGAACAGCAACTCCGGCGCGTACTGGGTCTGGTAAGCGGAGGATTTGCCAAGTGGCGATTGATCGGGGGTATTGGTCATGGTCTCGTCTCGATGAGCCGGCGCGCCGCCTTGGCGCGCCGCCAAGGCGGCGCCTCGAAAGCCGGTCTGGCGGCGGCAAAGCGGCGTATCGTACACCTTTCCGGATCAGACTGCGCGTCGGGATCGCTTGCGGGACAGGCGGCGCTTGCAGCAGGACCTGGGGTGCTGCGGAAGTTACAGGAACAGCTTGTACACCGGATTGGCGCTCTCATCCCAATACCGGTACCCGAGTGTCGCCAGAAACTGCCGGAACTCATCCATCTCCCCGCCCGGCACCTGCAGCCCGACCAAAATGCGCCCCACATCCCCACCCTGGTTCCGATAGTGAAACAGCGAAATATTCCAGTTCGGCGCCATGCTGTCCAGGAAACGCATCAGCGCGCCGGGCCGCTCGGGGAACTCGAAGCGGTACAGCAGTTCGTCCTGCGCCAGTGCGCTTTTCCCGCCGACCAGGTGGCGGATGTGCAGCTTGGCCAGTTCGTCGTGCGTGAGGTCGAGCGTCGGGAAGTCGTGCTGCTCGAAGGTGCGCGCGAGCAGGCCGGACTCGCCGCGGCTGCCCACTTGCACGCCGACGAAAATATGGGCCTGGCGGGCGTCGCTGATGCGGTAGTTGAACTCGGTGACGTTGCGCGGTCCCACCAGCGAACAGAAGCGGCGAAAGCTGCCGCGCTGCTCGGGAATGGTCACCGCGAACACGGCTTCGCGCGCCTCGCCCAGTTCGGCGCGTTCGGCCACGAAACGCAGGCGGTCGAAATTCATGTTGGCGCCGCAGGCGACCGCCACCAGGGTCTCGCCCCGAATCGGCTGGCGCGCCATCTGGGAGCGCTCGACATACGCCTTGGCGCCCGCCACGGCCAGCGCGCCGGCCGGTTCCAGGATGCTGCGCGTGTCCTGGAACACGTCCTGGATCGCGGCGCAAATCGCATCGGTGTCGACCAGGATGATCTCGTCGACCACCTCGCGCGCCACGCGGAAGGTCTCTTCCCCCACCAGGCGCACCGCGGTGCCGTCCGAGAACAGGCCGACGTCGGGCAGGGTGATGCGCTGGCCCGCCTTCAGGCTGCGCGCCATCGCGTCCGAATCAACGGTTTGCACGCCGATGATGCGGATGTCGGGCCGCACCGCTTTCACATAGGCGCCGATGCCCGAAATCAGCCCGCCACCGCCGATGGCAACGAAAATCGCGTGGATCGGCCCCGCGTGCTGGCGCAGGATTTCCATGCCGATCGTGCCCTGGCCGGCGATCACGTCGGGATCGTCGAACGGGTGCACGAACGTGAGTTTCTGTTCGCGCTCCAGCGTCAGGGCGTGCTGGTAGGCGTCGGTGTAGGAGTCGCCGTGCAGCACCACCTCGACCGCCGCGCCGCCGCGCGCCTTGACGGCGTCGATCTTCAGTTGCGGGGTGGTGGTCGGCATCACGATCAGCGCGCGGCAGCCGAGGCGGGCGGCGGACAGCGCCACGCCCTGCGCATGGTTGCCGGCCGAGGCGCAGATGACGCCGCGGGCCAGGGATTCGGGCGACAAATGCGCCATCTTGTTGTAGGCGCCGCGCAGCTTGAAGCTGAACACGCTCTGCATGTCTTCGCGCTTGAACCAGATGCGGTTGCCGAAGCGTTGCGACAGGGTCGGGGCCAGTTCGAGCGGGGTTTCGACGGCGACGTCGTAGACGCGGGCGGTCAGGATCTTCTTGAGGTAGTCAATGGTCATGGTCGGCGCAAAAGCGGGAAAAAACGAAGTATGGTCGGCCAGTATCCTGGTTCCTGTGACGCGAGACTGTTTTCCCCAGTGGGTGACCGGGACCTGCAGTGCGATACGAGGCGCTGGGTTGCAGGCTCGTCGTATCGTGTCGGGGCGATGGGTTTTCCTCATTATAATAAACACCTCCCACTTTAAATTCCACCGATGATCGAAACCGCTGTCCTCTGGCTGCTCAAGGTCCTCGCCGCTCCCACAGTCGGGCTCACATCGGTATTCCTCATCAGTTTCGTTTCCGCCACGCTGGTGCCGCTCGGCTCAGAGCCGGCCGTGTTCGCGGTCGTGAAGGCCAACGAGGCGATGTTCTGGCCGGCGATCATCGTCGCCACCATCGGCAACACGCTCGGCGGGGCGGTCGACTACTACCTCGGCTACCGCGCGAAGATCGCCTTCGCCAAAGAGCGCCAGAGCCGCTGGTTCGGCTGGCTGGCGAAATACGGTGCGAAAACCATGCTGCTGTCCTGGGTGCCGGGCATTGGCGACCCGCTCTGCACGCTGGCGGGCTGGCTGCGCATGCCGTTCTGGCCGAGCGTCATGTACATGATGATCGGCAAATTCGGACGCTACCTCACCATGACGCTCGTGCTGCTGTATGTGCCGGACGACTTCTGGCGCGGCCTCGGCGACATGATCACGCGGATCACGGGCTGACCGGCCTGCGGCATATTTTCGATGCCTCAGCAGGTCCCTTTGCACACGTAATTCGCACGGAGAGTGTCTTTTGGGCAGTTTGTTGCTGCCGGCGCGTTTCGAAATTTTCCCGGCCCAGCATTGTGCGGCGCAATAAGCTAGAATGGTTGTCCTTCGGGCCAGACCATTGTTGACCTCATCATGAATGCCCCAGCACAAATCCATACCCTCCTGGCCGACAACGCCCAGACGCGCCTGCGCGAAATTCCCTACAACTACACCTCGTTTTCGGACCGCGAAATCGTGATCCGCCTGCTGGGCGAATCGTCATGGCAGTTGCTCGACGAGCTGCGCGGCGCGCGCCAGACCGGCCGCTCGGCGCGCATGCTGTACGAGGTGCTGGGCGACATCTGGGTGGTGCGGCGCAATCCCTACCTGCAGGATGACATGCTGGACAATCCGAAGCGGCGCCAGAAGCTGATCGACGCCTTGCACCATCGGCTCGCCGAAGTCGACAAGCGGCGCTTGACGGTGGATACGGGCGAAGGCGATGCGGCCCTGGTGGCAGCCCGCAGCACCGCCGTCGAACGCTTGCTGGCCGCCGCCCGCCGCGCCGTGGACGACTTCGGCCGCGAGTTCCGCGAGATGTACGACCTGCGCAAGCGTGCGCGCGCCGTGCTGGGCGCCTACACGGAGAAACGCAACATCCGCTTCGACGGCTTCCACCGCGTCTCGCACGTGACCGACGCCACCGACTGGCGCGTCGAATACCCGTTCCTGGTGCTGGTGCCCGACAGCGAGGAAGAAATGGCCGGCCTGGTCAAAGGCTGCATCGAACTCGGCCTGACCATCATCCCGCGCGGCGGCGGCACCGGCTACACGGGTGGGGCGATTCCGCTCACCAGCATGTCGGCCGTGATCAACACGGAAAAGCTGATTGGACTGGGCGAAGTCGAGATGACGCGCCTGCCCGGCCTCGATCGCGACTACGCGACCATCCACACCGGCGCCGGCGTGGTCACCCAGCGCGTCTCGCAGGCCGCCGAAAAGGCCGGCTTCGTGTTCGCGGTGGACCCGACTTCGGCGCACGCGTCCTGCATCGGCGGCAATATCGCGATGAACGCGGGCGGCAAAAAGGCGGTCCTGTGGGGCACGGCGCTGGACAACCTGGCCTCGTGGCGCATGGTCGACCCGAACGGCGACTGGCTGGAAGTCACGCGCCTCGAGCACAATTTATCCAAGATCCACGACGCCCCGACCGCCATCTTCAAGCTCGAATGGACCCATCCCGCGGTAAAAGGTGCGCCGAAAGGACAGCCCTTCCGCACCGAGACGCTGACGATTGCCGGCCGCAAGTTCCGCAAGGAGGGCCTGGGCAAGGACGTCACCGACAAATTCCTCTCCGGCCTGCCGGGCATCCAGAAAGAGGGCACCGACGGCCTGATTACGTCCGCGCGCTGGATCCTGCACAAGATGCCGAAGTTCACCCGTACCGTGGCGCTGGAATTCTTCGGCCAGGCGCGCGATGCGATCCCGTCGATCGTCGAAATCAAGGATTACCTCGACAGCCTGCCCAAGAACGGCAAGCCCGAGTTCGAGACCCTGCGCCTGGCGGGCCTCGAGCACCTGGACGAGCGCTACCTGCGCGCGGTCGGCTATGCCACCAAATCGAAGCGCGGCACGCTGCCGAAGATGGCCTTGTTCGGGGATATCGTCGGCGACGACGAAAACGCCGTCGCCCTGGCCGCATCGGAAGTGGTGCGCATCGCGAACACCCGCGTGGGCGAAGGTTTTGTCGCCGTCAGCCCCGAGGCGCGCAAGAAATTCTGGCTGGACCGCGCCCGCACCGCGGCCATCGCGCGCCACACCAACGCTTTTAAAATCAACGAAGACGTCGTCATTCCCCTGAACCGGATGGGCGAGTACACCGACGGCATCGAGCGCATCAACATCGAACTGTCGATCAAGAACAAGCTGCAGCTGGCCGGCGAACTGCACGCTTACCTGTCGAACGGCCACCTGCCCCTGGAAAAAAGCGACGACGCCAGCGGCGACCAGGTCGACCGCGACGAGATCATGGGCGACCGCCCCGAGCAGGCGCTGGCGCTGGTGGACGCGGTGCGCGCGCGCTGGACCTACCTGCTGGCCAACCTCGACCAGCCGCTGGTGGATGCGCACCACCAGCTCGACGCGCTCGGCCTCGGCCATCTCTCCGGCGTGCTCGACAACCGGATCGGCAACCAGCCGCACGCCACCCTGTTCGACGTGGTCCAGGACCATACCGTGCGCGTGTCGTGGAAACAGGAACTGCGCGCGCCGCTGCGCCAGGTCTTCAACGGCGCCGCCTACAAATGCATCCTCGACGAATGCACGGCGATCCACAAGCGGGTGCTGCGCTCGCGCGTGTTCGTGGCGCTGCACATGCACGCCGGCGACGGCAACGTGCATACGAATCTGCCGGTGAACTCCGACGACTACGCGATGCTGCAGGACGCCCACCAGGCGGTCGAGCGCATCATGCGGCTGGCCCGTTCCCTGGACGGCGTGATTTCGGGCGAACACGGCATCGGCATCACCAAGCTCGAATTCCTCCACGATGACGAGATCCAGGAATTCCGCGACTACAAACTGCGGGTCGACCCGGACGGGCGCTTCAACAAGGGCAAGCTGCTGAATTTAAAGGATGCGCATGCCGACCTGCGCAACGCCTACACGCCCTCGTTCGGGCTGATGGGCCACGAATCGCTCATCATGCAGCAGAGCGACATCGGCGAGATTGCCAACTCCATCAAGGACTGCCTGCGCTGCGGCAAGTGCAAACCGGTGTGCACGACCCACGTGCCGCAATCGAACTTGCTGTATTCGCCGCGCGACAAGATCCTCGCGACTTCGGCCCTGATCGAAGCCTTCCTGTATGAGGAGCAGACCCGCCGCGGCATCTCGATCCGGCACTGGGAAGAATTCGAGGACGTGTCCGATCACTGCACCGTCTGCCACAAGTGCGTGACCCCATGCCCGGTGAACATCGACTTCGGCGACGTCTCGATGAACATGCGCAATTTGCTGCGCAAGATGGACAAGCGCAGTTTCAAGCCGGTCAACCGCGCGGCCATGTTCTTCCTGAACGCCACCGACCCGACCACGATCAACGCCACCCGCGCGGCGATGGTCGGCATCGGCTTCAAGGCCCAGCGCCTGGGGAATCGGCTGCTGAAGAACTTCGCGAAAGAGCAGACCGCGGCGCCGCCGCCGACCACCGGCAAGCCGCCGGTGCGCGAGCAGGTGATCCACTTCATCAACAAGAAGATGCCGGGCAACCTGCCGAAGAAAACGGCGCGGGCGCTGCTCGACATCGAGGACGACAAGGTCATCCCGATCATCCGCAACCCGAAGGCGACGAATGCCGACAGCGAAGCGGTGTTCTACTTCCCCGGCTGCGGCTCCGAGCGCCTGTTCTCGCAGGTGGGCCTGGCGACCCAGGCGATGCTGTGGGAAGTCGGCGTGCAAACCGTGCTGCCGCCGGGCTACCTGTGCTGCGGCTACCCGCAACGCGGAGCGGGGCAGTTCGACAAGGCCGACAAGATGATGACGGACAACCGCGTGCTGTTCCACCGCATGGCGAACACCCTGAACTACCTCGACATCAAGACGGTACTCGTCTCCTGCGGCACCTGCTACGACCAGCTCGCAACCTACGAGTTCGAGAAGATATTCCCTGGCTGCCGCATCATGGACATCCACGAATACCTGCTGGAAAAGGGCGTCAAGCTCGAGGGCGTATCCGGCACGCGCTACATGTACCACGACCCCTGCCACACGCCGATGAAGATGCAGGATTCCATCAAGACCGTGAACGCACTGGTGCAAACCTTCGATAACGTGAAAATCGAGAAGAACGAGCGCTGCTGCGGCGAATCCGGCACCTTTGCCGTCACGCGGCCGGACATCGCGACCCAGGTACGCTTCCGCAAGGAAAGCGAAGTCGAGAAAGGCGCCGCCAGGCTGCGCGAGGATGGTTTCGACGGCGAAGTCAAAGTGCTCACCAGCTGCCCGTCCTGCCTGCAGGGCCTGTCGCGCTACGATGGCGACGCCGGCACCTCGGCCGACTACATCGTGGTCGAAATCGCACGCCATTTGCTGGGCGAGAACTGGCTGCCGGACTATGTGGCACGCGCCAACAACGGCGGCATCGAAAGGGTGTTGGTTTGAACGGTACGCCAATGAACGAAGCGGGTTGCGAACTGTGCGCATCGGGAGAGCTGAACGCGGCGCCAACGGTCTACGCCGACGACAAATTGTTCGTCATCATCGTCGACGACGCCAGCTATCCTGGCTTTTGCCGCGTGATCTGGCGCGACCATGTGCGCGAGATGAGCGACCTGGCGCAGGAAGACCGCCTGCTGCTCAACGAAACCGTATTCCATGTCGAACAGGCGGTGCGCGAAACGATGGCGCCAACGAAAGTGAACGTGGCCAGCCTCGGCAACGTGGTGCCGCACCTGCACTGGCACATCATCCCGCGCTATGCGGACGACGCCCATTTTCCGGCGCCGGTGTGGGCCACCGCCGTGCGCAAGACCGATGAATCCGTATTGGAGGCGCGCCGGGCGCAGTTGCCGCACCTGGCCGAGGCCATCGCGCGCCGCCTGCAACAATCGTAAAGAACCATTATGCCAAACCCGACCGAACTGACCGTTCACCAGAAGTCCCGCCTGTTCGACATCGCCTTCGATGACGGCAGCGCCTTTTCGATTCCGTTCGAGCTGATGCGCGTGTATTCGCCCTCGGCCGAAGTGAAGGGCCATGGCCCGGGCCAGGAAGTGCTGCAAGTGGGCAAGCGCGAGGTCGGCATCCGCGGCGTCGAGCCGGTCGGCAATTACGCTGTGAAACCGCTGTTCACCGACGGCCACGAAAGCGGCATCTTTACCTGGGATTTCCTGTACAAGCTGGGCAGCGAATACGATGCGCTGTGGCAGGACTACATGGCGCGCCTGCACGCGGCCGGGTTCGAGGGCGACAGCGGGCGCGAGCCGGGTACGGTGCTGCCGGGGGCGCCGGTGCGCACGGGTGGTTGCGGCGGGCATAGTCACTGACCGGCTTCACCGGCTGCACACCTGCTCACAAAAGAAAAGCGCCTGGAAGGGCGCTTTTTTCATGGACTCCAGCCACCGCACCGCCTGGGCGGGCAGGGGCTAAACCATTACTCCGGCTGGATGTTGGCAGCCTGCTTGCCCTTCGGGCCGGTCGTGATCTCGAAGTTCACGCGCTGGTTCTCGGCCAGCGACTTGAAGCCGTTGGAGTTGATAGCCGAAAAGTGCGCGAATACGTCTTCACCACCGCCGTCCGGGGTAATGAAGCCAAAACCCTTCGCATCGTTGAACCATTTAACAGTACCGCTCGTCATATTGTTACTCCCCTAAAGATTATTTGTTGTTATACCTTGTTTGGGCTTGCGGTGATGAAACGCGTAACGCCAGCGCCGGGCCCAACAAAGCAAATTGATTATAGGCATAAGTGAACAACAATGAAGCACAATTAATTGCAATTTTGCTGTTGAGTTGGCTCCTCGCGACGCAACGCGCCATCCCGGCATGACACTCGGCACGAAGGGTTGCCGAGGGGTATCGCAAGGAGGCAAAGTGGCGGTCTTTAGAGGCTGAGCGCATCCCTCAACTGTGCGGCATGCCGCCGAGAAACTTCAAGCGTCTTGCCGTTGTCGAGCGTAACGATGTAGCCACCGCCCATCGATTCCCTGATCGAGGCAATGGCGTGCAGGTCGGCAGCTTTTGGCCCGTGAACGGCGCGGAACCCCGGCTGTGCGGCGCGGACCTGCCTGCCTAGTTGCCTGCCTGGTTGCCTGTTTGACTGCCGGCCTGGCTGCCGGCGGCGACCGACAACAACGCCACCACGTCCTCGATCCGGTACGGCTTGGCGACGATTTTGATGCCCGGCAGCGCCACCTGCTGTTCGGTGTAGCCGGTCGCCAGCACGATCGGCAGGCCGGGATAGCGTTTTTTGAGGATGGTGGCGAGGTCGATGCCGCTGACCTGGCCCGGCATCACGATGTCGGAGAACACCACGTCCGGACGGCAGCCCTCGCTTTCCAGCAACCGCAGTGCAGCCTCGCCGTTGTTGGCCACCAGCACCTCGAAGCCGCTGTCGCCGAGCGCGCGCACGACCGCCTCGCGCACCAACGGGTCGTCTTCCACGAACAGCACGGTGCCGCTGGCCAGGGAAGAGGGCGCCGCATCCCCGGCGCCGGACGCCGCCACCGGGGCCACGTTTTGTCCGCGCGCCAGGTACATGTCGACCCGCGTGCCGATGCCGGGAATGCTGTCGAGCACGAGCGTGCCGCCGGCCTGGACCGCGAAGGCATAGGCTTGCGGCAGGCCCAGTCCGGTTCCCTGGCCAGGCGGCTTGGTGGTGAAGAAGGGGTCCAGCGCGCGCGCCATGACATCGGGCTTCATCCCGCAGCCGGTATCGGTCATGCTCACCAGCACGTAGTCGCCGCGCGGCAAGGTGCCGCCCATGTCACCCATGCCGTCGTGGGCGACATTTCTCGCCTGCAAGCGCAGCGTGCCGCTCTCGGGCATGGCGTCGCGCCCGTTCAGGGCGAGGTTGAGCAGGGCGACGTCGAACTGCAGCGGCTCCAGCACCACAGGCCACACGTTTTTCTCGCAATGCACCTCGACGGCGACCTCGTTGCGCAGCGAACCTTTCATCATCTGCTCCGCGCTGTGCAGCTGTTCGCAGATGTCGACCGTCGTCACGCGCGCTTCCTGCTGGCGCCCGAACGAGCCCAGCTGGCCGGTCAGGGCCGTGGCCCGGGTCACCGTGCGCTGGCAGGTCTGGATCAGGGCCTTGACCTTTTCCTCGCGCGTGCTGAAGGCGGCCAATTGCAGCGCCGTCGTCAGGGTTTGCAGCAGGTTGTTGTATTCGTGTGCGATGCCGCCGGTCAGGCGGCCGAGCGCTTCGAGCTTCTGGTTCTTCAGCAGGGCGGTCTGCGCCCGTTCGGTGGCGGCGATCGCCGTGGTGACGCGCGCCTCCATCTCGCTTTGCGCATGGCGGATGCGGGCGCTGGCCTCGGCCAGGCGCTGCGCCACGTCGTCGAGCTCGGCCCAGCCGAGCGGCTGATAGATCACTTCGACGCCTTCGCCAACCGCCTGCGCGCTATGGCCGAGTGCTTCGATCGGGGCGATTGCGCGGTTGGCGAAACGGTGCGCGGCGGCCAGGCCGATCAGGAGCAGCAGGGCCATCAGGCCGCCGAGCAGGGCGGCGGCGCGCAGCGGCGCCTGGCGCAGCTCGCCGACAGGCAGGCTCAGCAGCACTTTCCAGTCCGCGCCCGGGACCGTGCTGACGAACACGCGCGAGTGGACGCGGTCGAGCGTGCGTGACTCATACACCGTTTCCCTGGCGTTGCCGATGAGCTTGCGCGACGCTGCGAGCATGGGCTTGCCGACATAGCGCTCCGGCTGGCGCGTACGGGCCACGATGACGCCACTGCGGTCGACCACGCTTGCCAGCCAGCCGGCGGGCAGGTGCTGGCGCATCAGCAGGTCTTGCAGCGAACTGGCGTTGACGCCCATCGCCAGCATGTAGCGCAGGGTATCGTCGACCTCGACCGGTACCTGGATCGCGAAACCGTGGCGCTTGGATACCTGGCCTACGAACAGGTCGGACACCAGCGCGCGGTCGGTCCCGTACTCTGCCATCAGCTCGTCGATGTTCGAGGCGTTACTTGTCGGCAGGACGCTGCCGAAAGGGCGGCGCGTGTTGAGCAGCTGGCGCGATTGCAGGTCGAACAGGATGACGGTCGAGTCGGGCGGCGGCACGACTTTCCTGGCGTGTTCATAGAAGCTTGCCAGGCGGCCATCGGCCAGTGCCGGCGAGGCCGCCAGCGCGCGCAGCACCCCTTCCTTTGTTTCCAGTTCGTTAGCCACCAGCAGGGCCATGGCGCGGGCGGTCTCGGTCATGCTGCGGTTCTGCGTATCCTGGGCGTCGCGATAGACGTAAGCAACGGCCAGCGCCGACGCGATGAACGAGGGAACCAGCACGGATAGGACTAACAGCAGGAAACGGGTCCTGGTTCGCATGGAATGAAAGTTGCCAATAAGAAAATTCGGAGGAGGGACAGTGATTATACAAGAGTCAATAATTAAGCCCCGCACTCATGAGCAGCTGTCCTGGCGCCGGCAGCGTCGCGTGTCCGGAACGCCCCGGCGCGGAGCGCTTGTATAATGCGACAAGATTAAACAGTCACTTACTTTATGACCAATACGACGCATTTCGGCTACAAGACCGTTTCCGAGGACGAGAAGGTCCACGAGGTCGCCAAGGTTTTCCATTCGGTGGCGGCGAAATACGACGTCATGAACGACCTGATGTCCGGTGGCCTGCACCGCATCTGGAAGACCTTCACCATCGCCCAGGCCGGTGTGCGTCCCGGTTTCAAGGTGCTCGACATCGCCGGCGGCACGGGCGACCTGTCGAAGGCGTTCGCCAAACAGGCGGGCCCGAGCGGGGAGGTCTGGCTGACCGATATTAACGACTCGATGCTGCGCGTCGGCCGCGACCGTCTATTGAATAAAGGGTTGGTGACCCCAACCTTATTGTGTGACGCAGAAAAGCTGCCGTTCCCGGACAATTATTTCGACCGCGTCAGCGTTGCCTTCGGACTGCGCAACATGACGCACAAGGACCAGGCGCTGGCGGAAATGCGTCGCGTGCTGAAACCCGGCGGCAAGCTGCTGGTGCTGGAGTTTTCGAAAGTGGCGACGCCCCTGCAAAAGCCGTACGACGTGTATTCGTTCTCGGTGCTGCCATGGCTGGGCCAGCGCATCGCGGGCGATGCCGAAAGTTACCGTTACCTGGCCGAGTCGATCCGCATGCACCCGGACCAGGAAACGTTGAAGGGCATGATGCAGGACGCCGGCCTGGAGCGTGTGCAGTACTTCAACCTGACGGCGGGCGTGGCAGCTTTGCATACTGGTATCAAACTTTAAGGGGACATCAATGAAAAAATTCCTGGTCACAGCCATGCTGGCGCTCACCGCCACCGCCATGATTGCCGAAGCCACCGCGCGCCCGATGGGCGGCAAGCGTTCGATCGGCCGCCAGTCGCAGTCGGTGCGCCAGATGCCGGCACCGGCGCCGGCCCCGATGACGCCAATGAACCGGCAAGCGGCTACGCCATCCCCGGCCGCCCCGGTTGCCGGCGCCGCCGCCGGTGCCGCCGGCGCCCGCGCCGCGGCAACCAATCGTCCGAGCATGTGGAAGGGTTTGCTGGGCGGCGCGCTGCTCGGCCTGGGCCTGGGCGCCCTGTTCTCGCATCTCGGCATCGGCGGCGCCATGGCGTCCTTCCTCTCGGCTGTCCTGATGATCGCGCTGCTGGCGCTGGCCGTGATGTTCATCGTGCGCATGTTCCGCCGCAAGGACACGCCGGCCAACCCGGCCTTCCAGGGCGGCTACAGCGGACAGCCGGTCGCGGCCGGCGCCACGCCTGAAATCGGTTCCGGCCTGGGCCACCAGCCGAGCGCCTTCCAGGGCAGCGCATCCGGCGTGTCGCTGAACAAGGGCGCTGCCGTCGCAGGCACTGTGGGCGCGGCTAGCCCGCACACCCCGTGGGGCGTGCCGGGCGACTTCGATACCGAAGCCTTCCTGCGCCATGCCAAGTCCTCGTTCATCCGCATGCAGGCGGCCTGGGACAAGGGCGACGTGGGCGACCTGCGCGAATTCACCACCCCCGAGGTGTTTGCCGAGCTGAAGATGCAGATCGCGGAACGCGGCGCCAATGCCGACTTCACGGATGTCGTCTCGATCGACGCCCAGCTGCTCGGTATCGAAACGACGGCCAGCGATTACCTGGCAAGCGTCCAGTTCAACGGCATGATCCGCACCGCGCAGAACGCGCCGGCCGAGCCGTTCGCCGAAGTGTGGAACATGGAAAAGCCGCTGTCGGGGAATACCGGTTGGGTGCTTGCCGGTATTCAGCAGCAATAAGCAGCAGCAATCAGCGGCAGCCATAAGCAGCAGCAATAATTTTTTGCAAAGTTTCCTGTGCGCCCGGGTTTGTGCCGGGCAAACTGGTAAGATCAACGCCGCCCGCGTCACAACGGGCGGTTTTGTTTTTTAGCGACCCATGCCATGTTCCCGAGCCCTTCTTTACTGTCGCCGCAACGTGCCCTGACCGCCTCCGCCGTCGCCACGATCAACCACCTGCTGGCCGGGGAGGACTGGGCGCGCGCGTCGCTGCGGCGCCATGCCGGCAAGCTCGCCTGCATCGACACCGGGCATCTGCAATTGCGCCTGCGTGTGGCGGCCGACGGCCTGCTCGAAGCAGGAGAGCCGACAGCGCTGCCGACCGTCACCATCCACGTCAAGCTGGCCGACCTGCCGCTGATCATGCAAAACCGCGAGCGGGCGTTTTCGTATGTGCGCATCGAAGGCGACGCCGAGTTCGCGAATACGGTGTCGACGCTCAGCCGCGGCCTGCGCTGGGAGCCCGAGCACGACCTCGAGCGCGTATTCGGACCGATTGGCGCCACCCGCCTCGCAGGCGGCGCCCGCAGCGCCGTGACGAACCTGCGTGACACCGGCCGTCGCCTGGCGGAAAACCTGGCCGAATTCCTGGTCGAAGAACGCCCCGTGCTGGCGCGGCCAGGCCAGGTCGAGGAGTTCGGCGCCGACGTGGTGCGCCTGCGCGACGACGTCGAGCGCGCCGCCAAGAGAGTAGCCCGCCTCGAGACGCTGCTGGCACAACACCTGGCACGCAAGGTCGCGGCACAACTTCCTGTCGAGCCCGTCACCCTCATTCCGACAACCCGCCCGAGCGGGGATTCCACCCTGGATAGCTGATGATATTGAAATTCCTGCGCCTGCTTAAAATCTTCACGGTCGCAACCAAGTACGGCCTCGATGAAATTGCAATGTCCGGTTTCGACGCGCCGCGGACGGCGCGTTTCGTCAGCGGCATGTTTTTCTGGCGCAGGAGAATGACGAGTCCCCGCGCGATCCGCCTGCGGCTTGCCTTGGAGGAGCTCGGCCCGATCTTCATCAAGTTCGGCCAGGTGCTGTCGACCCGGCGCGACCTGATGCCGCAAGATATTGCCGACGAACTATCCCTGCTGCAAGACCGGGTGCCACCCTTCGATTCGGCGCTGGCGATTGCCCAGATCACCGAGTCGCTCGGCGCCCATCCGGACCAGCTGTTCGCCAGTTTCGATCCCGTGCCGGTGGCCTCGGCCTCGATCGCCCAGGTGCACTTCGCCACGCTGAAAAACGGCAAGGAAGTGGCGGTCAAGGTGCTGCGTCCGGGCATGAAGAAAACCATCGACGAGGACGTGGCGCTGATGGACATGGCCTCGAGCCTGGTCGAGCGGGTCTGGAAGGAAAGCCGGCGGCTGAAGCCGCGCGAAGTCGTTGCCGAATTCGACAAATACCTGCACGACGAGCTGGACCTGATGCGCGAGGCGGCCAACGCCGCCCAGCTGCGCCGGAATTTCGCCGACTCGGACTTGCTGATGGTGCCCGAGATGTACTGGGACTATTGCTCCAGCAGCGTGATCGTCATGGAACGCATGAACGGCATCCCGGTCTCGCAGATCGACCGCCTGGCGGCCGAGGGCGTCGACCTGAAAAAACTGTCGAGCGATGGCGTCGAGATCTTCTTCACGCAAGTGTTCCGCGACGGTTTCTTCCACGCGGATATGCACCCGGGTAACATCCTGGTCTCGGTCGAGCCGGAAACCTTTGGCCGCTACATCGCACTCGATTTCGGCATCGTCGGCACCTTGAACGATTTCGACAAGGATTACCTGTCGCAAAACTTCCTGGCCTTCTTCCGGCGCGACTACAAGCGCGTGGCCGAGGCCCACATCGAATCGGGCTGGGCGCCAAGCAATACCCGCGTCGACGAACTCGAATCGGCGGTGCGCGCCTGCTGCGAACCGATCTTCGACCGGCCGCTGAAAGACATCTCGTTCGGCCAGATCCTGCTGCGCCTGTTCCAGACCTCGCGCCGTTTCAACGTCGAAGTCCAGCCGCAACTCGTGCTGCTTCAAAAGACCCTGCTCAACATCGAAGGCCTCGGGCGCCAGCTCGACCCGGACCTCGACCTGTGGAAGACGGCCAGGCCCTACCTCGAGCGCTGGATGGGCGAGCAGGTCGGCTGGCGCGGTTTCATGGAGAAACTCAAAGACGAGGCGCCGCGCTACGCCCACATCTTCCCGCAACTGCCGCGCCTGGTGCACCGTGCGCTCGAGCAGCAGGCCCAGCCGCACCTTGCCACCCATGAGCTGCTCAGCATGCTCGTTGTGGAACAGCGCCGCACCAACCGGCTGATCGGATTCGTGGCCTGGCTGGCGGGTGGGGTGGCGTCGGGCATCATCTTCGCAGCCTTGCTGACACGCTACGGCAATCCCCTCTAGCCATGCCCGCGTTTTCCAGCCGCGATCCGCGCACCCCGGGCTTCTGGGACGAGCGCTTCGAACGGGGTTTTACGCCATGGGACCTGGGTGGCGTCCCGGCCGCCTTGCGCGATTTCACGGCACGGGTGGACGGGCCGAAGGCGGCTTTGATTCCGGGCTGCGGCAATGGCTATGAACTGGCCTGGCTGCTTGAAGCCGCCTGGGACGCGGTCGCCATCGATTTTTCGCCGGCCGCGGTCAGCCGTGCGAAGCAGGCGGCCGGCCCCTGGGCCGTGCGCGTCGTCGAAGCCGATTTTTTCTCCTGGGAGCCGCCGCGTCCGCTCGACCTGGTGTATGAGCGCGCTTTCCTGTGCGCGATGCCCCCAGCCATGTGGCCGCAGGTGGCGGCGCGCTGGGCGGCGCTGTTGCCGGCCGGTGGCTTGTTGGCGGGTTTCTTTTTCTTTGGCGAGTCCTTGAGGGGGCCGCCGTTCGGTATCCGTCGTGCCGACCTGGACGCGCTGCTGGCGCCGCATTTCGCGCTCATCGAGGAGGCCGGGGTCGCCGACTCGCTACCCGTCTTCGAAGGCAGGGAGCGCTGGATGGTCTGGCGCCGCCGCTAGCCGGGATCACGACGTACGCGGCAGTGAGTGCGGCGGCCAGGGCCACGATGAGACGGCGGGCGAGTGTTGAGTTCATTGCATTGGACGCATTCAATGTTCCAGATCGATCGATTACTCACCGTCCCAGGCGTACCAGGATTTTTTTCCGATGCCGACGTCGATCAGGTAAAGCGCATCGTCCGCATCGTCGCAGTCTTCCACGCACTTAATGCGAAGCAGGGACCTGAGATTGCGCTTGGGGACGTTAAACCATTGGTCGCTCTGGGAGTAGCGCAACAGCTCGGCATGCAGCGCTTTTTGCCCTTCAGGGGACAGGTCGTACCACCCGTTCTGGTTTCCGACCCAGGGAACCCAGCCGCCGGCCTTGAAACGCTCCTGGACCTGTCCCAATACCTCGACCGCTTCGGGAAAGCGCAGCGCCTCGAGCATGGGCGACGTCGAAATCGTCCCCAGCACCGCATCGTCAAAAGTAAGGGCGGCGAATTTCGTTGGCGGAAGCTCGAAGCCATGTCGCGGGTCGACGTATTTGATGATGACGGAAGGTTCGATGACGTCTATCGTGGCGAAACCCGTTTCACCGGTCGGCGGCACTCCATGGGCCCGAGCCGGATAGGTCGATCGCCTGACGACCTCGTCGTACGGCATATCCATATCGACGACCAGCACGGTCGGTTTCGGCGGGATCGTCAGGAACGCGGTCGTGATTGCAGCGAGCACGACCACAATGAAAATTCGAGTGCGTTTCGCATTCATTGCACGCCCCCACCCCGATAGATGTCCCATATCGCCCGTTCGATCAAATACTTCTCACTGCCCTTCAACAGACGATCGAACTGCCCTGCCGTCCGTAGGGCGAAGGGCATGCGATCGTTCACATCCCACAGGCGGACCGTGGTCAACTTCGGGAGCCAGCTGGTGAATTTTCCGTTGGCTTTGCATTGCGCCGACAAGGTCAGCTGGATCTCGGCGGCGCCACGAAGACGATGCACCCAGGCGAACTGGTTCGCGTCCAGTGCCAGCCGGGTGTCTTTGTCGTCATAGATGATCTTTTGCAAGATATTGATCTGTTCATGCCGCGCCAAGTGTTCAACGCTCCTGATTAAGTTGCCATTCTCGAGTGCCTCAAAGCCCCACAGAATTTCCGGGAACGGAAATCCGAACTCCAGCCGCTTCTTCGCCTCCTCCGGCCAAAGCACCTTGTCCTTGATCTCGCGCCGGTAATGCAGGCTCGTTTTCAATCCTTCGTAGCCACGCATCATGTAAAACCTGTGGAGCGGATAAATGTCGAGGAACAGGGAGAGGTTCCCGAGCGCGAGCTTGCCGTACATGGTGTACGCGCCGAGCGCTTCTCCCGTGCTGCCGACGTCCAGGAAGTCCGGATTGGCGACGATCCGGTCATGTGCGGCCTGCAGCATCCCGGAGGCATGCAGCAGGCCGCAGCCCACCTGCTTGGAGGCGAAGGCGGCCAGGCCGGCCCACTGGAAGCGCTTGTCTTTTATCCAGAGAAAGGCGTACGCCGCATTGATGCGCCGGTTGATGTCGTCCGGCCTTGTCAGGGGCTTGCCGGTCTTCGCGTCGGCCACCCACTGCTGCGCCTCCTGCTGGCAGCGCAGCCATACCGCCGCCGCATCGAGAATCTTGACGCGGACGTACTTGACCTCTTTCCCATCCCGCAAGGCAGGATAGACCTTGCACTCCGGCACCGGAGTGATATTGCAGTTCAGCGGGATGGTGTCGGTGCCGTGCGTGGTGAATGGGACGTTAAATGGACCCTTGGGCATGCTGTGCTCAGGCGCCGGGCGCGGGGTCTGCTTCGACGTGCCACGCGATCAATGCGTCACGCTCCGCACTCGTCAGCGGCCGGGTGTAACCGTCGGCGTCGGTCACGCCCTCGATTTTGCGGCCGGGCAGTTCGAGGATGTAATGCCGGTGCCGGAAGGGCTGCTCGTTCGAGTCGCGGATCAGTTGCAGCGGCGCGGCATCCTGCTCGCTCCCGCTGGATGGCGTCCGGGAGGCAATGGCTTCGAGTGCCTCGTCGATACCCCCAGTGTCATCGATGAGCTGGTATTCGTGCTCCTGGTTCGCGATCAGGCGTGGCGGCGGGCTGCATCCGCACAGGCACAGGTCGTGTTCGAGGGCGAGTTGCTTGCCGTCGCAAGTGTCGTCGAGGCGCGGCGCGACGCATTGGATGATCCCTTGCTTCCCGCAGCCCGGACAGTCGAGCAGATCGCCCTCCAGGGCGTAAGGAACGTCGTCGCAGGACATGAACGAGCCGGCTGTCTTGACCGTGCCGCCGGCCGTCGATTTGGCGCCAAGCAAAATCAGATAGCGTTTGAACATGGACATCCCCCGGTCGAGTCTGGCAAAAGATGCTCAGTCTAGAGGCGGGGTGGTTCCAGGCCTTGATGGAATACAAATCCGCGAATGACCAAAAAAAATGCCCGCATGCGCGGGCCCGGGAAATACAGCTTTCTTGTACGGCCATGCGGCGATGCTGGATCGCGCAAACTTCTGTTTCTTGATCATTCGACCGGAAGGCCCAACCCCGCCGGCAGCATGCTGTTCAGGGATGCTATTTAATCACATAGTTGATGCCCGGCAAACCGAACCTTGCGCGATGCTGGCGAAAAACAACACTATGGCCTGCGCCCCGGCGTAGCGCGCCGCAGGACCGCCACCCGTTGCGCATCCTCTCGCCGCCCTTTCCCGGGAAAGGGCAACGGCGGCCATAAAAGCTTTATAATTCAGGGTTTTGAAGATTTTTGCGGAGTAACACATGCCGATTTATGCTTACCGCTGCGACGAATGCGGTTTTTCCAAAGATGTACTGCAAAAAATTTCCGACCCGGTCCTCACCGATTGCCTGTCATGCGGCAAGAGCGCTTTCAAGAAGCAGGTGACCGCCGCCGGTTTCCAGCTCAAGGGCAGCGGCTGGTACGTGACCGATTTCCGTGGCGGCAAAGCGCCGGCCGGCGCTCCGACGGCGGCGACCGCTGCGGCGCCTGCCGCCGGAACCTCGTCCGAGGCAGGTGCGACGGCGACCGTGCCGGCTGCCGCCTCGCCCTCGGCCGATGCCGGCAAGAGCGCCGCTCCAGCCGCTGCATCTGGCGGCGACAAGAGCGCGTCCTGATGGGATCACGCCTTGCGGCCACCCGGCCGCAGCAATAAGAACAACGAGAACGCGATGCGCAAATACTTCCTCACCGGCCTCCTGATCCTGGTTCCCCTGGCGATCACGGGCTGGGTCCTGAACCTGGTCATCGGCATGCTCGACCAGTCGCTGCTGTTCGTGCCCGAGCGCTGGCAGCCGCGCAACCTGATCGGCATGGACGTTCCCGGCGTCGGTGCGATCCTGACGATCGCCATCGTCTTCCTCACCGGCTTGCTGACAAATAACCTGGTCGGCAAATGGGTCGTGCGCGTCGGCGAACGCCTGCTCAAGCGCATTCCCGTGGTCAGCTCGCTCTACGGCAGCGTGAAGCAGGTATCCGATACCCTGTTTTCGTCTTCCGGCAACGCTTTCCGCCAGGCGGTGCTGATCCCGTACCCGCATGCCGATTCGTACACCATCGCGTTCCTGACCGGCGTGCCCGGCGGCGACGTGAAGAACCACCTGGTCGGCGACTACCTGAGCGTCTACGTGCCGACGACCCCGAACCCGACCTCCGGCTTTTTCCTGATGATGGAACGCAGCAAGGTCGTCGAGCTGAACATGACGGTCGATGCGGCGCTGAAATACATCGTGTCGATGGGCGTCGTGGCGCCGGGCGATACCGCGCCGGGCGTTGTGAAGCAGGGCGAAGCCCCGGGCCTCATCCTCACGCCCTGACCAGCCAAGACAAGCAAGCATCAAGGCCGCCGCAGGCGGCAACCGATACACCAACCTGGAATAGAGAAAAATATGTCCTCCATGCGTACTCACTACTGCGGCCTCGTCACCGAAGAACTGCTGGGCCAAACCGTCAGCCTGTGCGGCTGGGTCCACCGCCGCCGCGACCACGGCGGGGTGATCTTCATCGACCTGCGCGACCGTGAAGGCCTGGTGCAGGTGGTCTGCCACCCGGACAATGCCGACGTGTTCAAGGCCGCCGAGCATGTGCGCAACGAGTACTGCCTGCGCATCACCGGCACCATTGCCAACCGCCTCGAAGGCACGGTCAATGCCAACCTGAAGTCGGGCAAGATCGAACTGAACGCCACCTCGCTGGAAGTGCTGAACCCGTCGGTGCCGGTGCCGTTCCAGCTGGACGACGACAACCTGTCGGAAACCACCCGCCTGACGCACCGCGTGCTCGACCTGCGCCGCGGCCAGATGCAGCACAACCTGCGCCTGCGTTATAAAGTGTCGATGGAAGTGCGCAAGTACCTCGACAACCTGGGCTTCATCGATATCGAAACCCCGATGCTGACCAAGTCGACCCCGGAAGGCGCGCGCGACTACCTGGTGCCGTCGCGCGTCAATCCAGGCAACTTCTTCGCGCTGCCGCAATCGCCACAGCTGTTCAAGCAGCTGCTGATGGTCGCGAACTTCGACCGTTACTACCAGATCACCAAGTGCTTCCGCGACGAAGACCTGCGCGCCGACCGCCAGCCGGAATTCACCCAGATCGACTGCGAAACCTCGTTCCTGACCGAGCAGGAAATCCGTGACCTGTTCGAAGACATGATGCGCGTCGTCTTCAAGAACGCCGCCGGCATCGACCTGCCGAACCCGTTCCCGGTGATGGATTTCGCCACCGCCATGGGCATGTATGGTTCGGACAAGCCGGACATGCGCGTGAAACTCGAGTTCACCGAACTGACCGAACTGATGAAGTCGGTCGAGTTCAAGGTCTTCAACAGCGCCGCCAACATGACGGGCGGGCGCGTGGTCGGCATGCGCGTGCCGCAAGGCGGCTCGATGCCGCGTTCGGAAATCGACGCCTACACCCAGTTCGTCGCCATCTACGGCGCCAAGGGCCTGGCTTACATCAAGGTCAACGAAAAGGCGAAGGGCCGTGACGGCCTGCAGTCGCCGATCGTCAAGAACCTCTCGGACGACGTCCTGGCCCAGATCCTCGAGCTGACGGGCGCGCAGGATGGCGACCTGATCTTCTTCGGCGCCGACAAGGCGAAAGTCGTCAACGACGCCATCGGCGCGCTGCGCGTGAAGATCGGCCACTCGGAATTCGCGAAAAAGGCCGGCCTGTTCGAGGAAACCTGGGCGCCGCTGTGGGTCATCGACTTCCCGATGTTCGAGCACGACGAAGAAAACAACCGCTGGACCGCGACCCACCACCCGTTCACCGCACCAAAAGACGGCCACGAGGACATGCTGGAAACCAATCCGGGCGCCTGCATCGCCAAGGCCTACGACATGGTCCTGAACGGCTGGGAGCTGGGTGGCGGCTCGATCCGTATCCACCGCGAAGAAGTGCAGAGCAAGGTGTTCCGCGCACTGAAGATCGATGCCGAAGAAGCGCAATTGAAATTCGGCTTCCTGCTCGACGCCCTGCAGTACGGCGCGCCGCCGCACGGTGGCCTGGCCTTCGGCCTGGACCGCCTGGTCACCCTGATGACCGGCTCGGAATCGATCCGCGACGTGATCGCCTTCCCGAAGACCCAGCGCGCGCAAGACCTGCTGACCAACGCGCCGTCGGAAGTGGACGAGAAGCAGCTCAAGGAGCTGCACATCCGCCTGCGTAACGAGCCGAAGGTAGCTTAATCACGCGCAGCCATACGGCTGGGTAGAATAGGGGCCGGAGCGGGTCGTCGTTGACGAAGCGCTCCGGCCTTTTTATTTGCCTGTAGTTCACGGAGAAGCCAAGCGTGCACAAGATTCCCGAATCCGTCCTCGTCGTCATCCACACGCCCGGGATGGAGGTATTGCTGATCGAGCGCGCCGACCGTCCCGGCTTCTGGCAATCGGTCACCGGTTCGCTCGACGCGCTTGATGAGCCGCTGCTGGCCACGGCCACCCGCGAACTGTTCGAGGAAACCGGCATCGTCGCCGATGGCGAACGCATCCGGCTGCACGACTGGGGCCTGTCGAACATCTACGAAATCTACCCGAGCTGGCGCCACCGCTATGCGCCGGGCGTCACCCACAACACCGAGCACGTGTTTTCCGTCTGCGTGCCGCGCGACATCGCCATCACCCTCAGCCCGCGCGAGCACCTGCAGTACGCATGGCTGCCCTGGCTGGAAGCGGCGGACCGCTGCTTTTCCTCGTCGAATGCGGAAGCGGTGCTGCAACTGCCGCGCCATATCGATTCGTAAGCTTGCCCAGATGGCCCAGCTGGAGACTGATATGCGTTTTGCGCATATATAGAAGTGAGATTTAAATCCTTCGCTTCGCGGACACCGTGGAGTAATCTGGTCAAATGAACAATGACCACACCGATCCGGCCGGCGCCAGCCATTGGCACCTCGGCCCCATCATCGACGCGCTGCGCACGTCGCGCGAGTCGACCCACAACATCCGCCACCAGGGGCGCGTGCGCGAGCTGCCCTCGCGCGAGGTGCTGCGCCAGGTGATCGAGGGCGTGTCCGCGGCGCTGTTCCCGACGCACTATGGCCGCCCCGACCTGAACGACGAAAGCATCGATTATTTCGTCGGCGACACGCTCAACGTCGCGCTCGACCGGCTGGTCGGGCAGGTGCGGCGCGCACTGCGCTTCAACCCCGGGCTGGAAGAGGCGGGCGACGCCGAGCTGGCCGCCCGGGCGCACAGCATCACCCGCTCGTTCGCAGGCAGCCTGCCGGACATTCGCGCCTTGCTGGTCTCCGACGTGCATGCGGCGCTGGCCGGCGACCCGGCCGCCAGTTCCGTGGCCGAGATCATGCTGTGCTACCCCGGCACCATTGCGGTGCTGTACCACCGGCTGGCGCACTGCCTGCATCGCCTCGGTGCGCCCTTCCTGGCGCGCCTGGCGGCCGACATCGCCCATACGCTGACCGGCATCGACATCCATCCGGGCGCGCGGATCGGCGCCAGCTTCTTCATCGACCACGGCACCGGCGTCGTGATCGGCGAAACCGCGATCATCGGCCAGCGCGTGCGCCTGTACCAGGCCGTCACCCTCGGCGCACGCCGCTTTCCGACGGACGACAGCGGGGCGCTGGTGAAGGGAGCGCCGCGCCACCCGATCGTCGAGGACGACGTCGTCATCTATGCCGGCGCCACCGTCCTCGGCCGGATCACGGTCGGCGCCGGCTCGACCATCGGCGGCAACGTCTGGCTGACGCAGAGCGTCGCGCCGGGCAGCAACGTCACCCAGGCCCAGATGCGTAACGTGTAAGCCCCTTCGATTCCCGCCCGGCGCCCCGTGCGCCGTGGCTGTGCCGCGTTTCCCGGGACGGCAATGTTCCACTTCGGCACACCAGCTCGCGGCCCTTTGATCGAGCTGATTGCCGAAACATGATTTTTTGATATCGGTCAAGCGTTTTTCGTGTGTAGGCGCAAATACAACGCTGCCCCTCCAAAATTCCTACAAGACAGCTGCGTGAAAACCCACATAACTTTTCTAAATGCAATAGAAATTATGCTTATTAACAACCGTAAGTTTCTATTGAATAGGTGAAAGATCGTCAGACTGGCCGCAAAAAGGGCTGATTTGCATACAATTTGATACAAATATGCGCACTGGTTAAACAAATTATCTAAGGAAACTTTCCTAAATACATCGTTTATTGTGTCCCAAAGGGAAAAGTTGCAATGGGATATTTGCTATGTTGGTTAACGCACAATAGATTCGTCGTTTGACAATCGGAAACGAGTCGCATATCGTCAGTGGTTCGCGTCGAGCGAATTTTTGAACTGCAACAAAGTCCAACCAACGGATTCTGGGAGAAAAAGCATGGAACATTTCGAACCAAAGCACGAGAAAGTGAAAGCAGTCAGCATGGACGAGGATTGTTTTTATATCGACCTGCAATGCGGGTTGCGCCTCGCCGGCCCGCGCTTGATTTCCGTGCCGTTGTCCGAAGCAGAACACCTGGCATCACCCCGCAACGCGGCCTTGCGCGAACGCTGGGAAGCGGCACCTGCGTTTGAATGATCTTGCGGACGGGGTAGCGGTTCTCAGAGGCCGCACCCCGTGTTCGCACGATTGGAAGCCTTATAAAAAAGAACACGGACTGATGGGGTTAGAATGTTCCCATGAAGATTCGTGTCGCAACCTATAATATCCACAAGGGCGTCTCCTCCTTGCGCAGTACCCCACGGGTGCTGGCACTGAAAAAGGCGATCGCTGAATTCCACGCCGATATCGTATTCCTGCAGGAAGTACAGGGACGCCATGACCGCCACCAGGTACGTTATGGCGAGCTTGCGACCAGTCACCGTCACTGGCCTGAAACGGCCCAGTACGAATACTTCGCCGGCGATTCGCACCACTCCGCCTATGGCATGAACGCGGTTTATGACCACGGCCACCACGGCAATGCACTGCTCAGCAGTTTTCTGATCGAAAACAGCCACAACCACGATGTTTCCGACCACGCCTACGAACAGCGCGGCATCCTGCATTGCGTGTTAGAGACGCCCGCCGGCAAGGTCCACTGCTATGTCGTCCACCTCGGCCTGTTCGAAGGCGGGCGCGGGCGCCAGGTGCTCCAGCTGATCGAGGCCGTGAGTCACTCGGCGCCGAACGACGAGCCGGTGATCATCGCCGGCGACTTCAACGACTGGCGCAACACCCTCAGCGACCGTTTGCGCCAGGCGCTGGGCGTGACCGAGGTATTCGACGAACTCGGGCCGAAATCGGCCCTCGGCGACATGGTGCGCAGCTGGGCCGGTCGCCAGCCGCGCCTGGCGCCGGCGCGTACTTTCCCGGCCGCGCTGCCCTGGTTCCGGCTCGACCGCATCTATGTGCGCGGCTTCAAGGTCGACAATGCACAGGTGATGGCGGGCTCGATCTGGGCCAAACTGTCCGATCACGCGCCGATCGTCGCCGAACTGCAGCTGGCCTGAGCCATGCGCAGCGTTACATATGTAGCGAACAACGACGTCACCCTGCTGGAAACCGGGCAGCAGCTGTTCCCGGCGATGATCGAGGCGATCGACGCCGCGCGGCAGGAAATCCTGTTCGAAACCTATATCTTTGCCGACGATTCGGTCGCGCGCCGCATCGAGGCGGCGCTGGTGCGCGCCGCCGGCCGCGGCGTCAAGGTACGCGTGCTGGTGGACTGGTTCGGCACCGGCGAGCGCACCTGCCGCCGCCTTGGCGAAGCCTTCGCCGCCGCCGGTGTGCATTACCGCGTCTTCAATCGCTGGTTCAGGCGCGGCATTGCGCGCACCCACCGCAAGATCACGGTCGTCGACCGCGCCGTGGCTTTTGTCGGCGGCATCAACATCAACGACGACATGCTGTGCGACTACGATCCCGACCGCCCGCTGCCGGCGCCGCGCTGGGATTTCGCGGTGCGCGTGCGCGGGCCGCTGGTGGCGCAGATACACTTCGAGGCACAGGCCCAGTGGATGCGGTCCGGCCACCTGAAGCTGATCCGCCGCATGGAGCTGTTTCTCGAAACACAACGCGCCACGCGACGCGACACCCTGCGCCAGCCCGCCAGCGTAGGTGTGCGGCCGATGCGCGCGGGCTTTGTCGTGCGCGACAACCTGCGCAACCGGCGCACGATCCAGCGCGCCTACCTGCAGGCCATCGGCCAGGCACGGAAAAGCGTGCTGCTGGCCAATCCGTATTTCGCGCCGGGGCGCAAGTTCCGCGACGCCCTGGCCCAGGCGGCGAGCCGGGGTGTCGAGGTGACGCTCCTGATCGGCGTCGGCGAATTCCGCATGCAGGACGCCGTGGCGCGCTCGTTCTATCCGAAGCTGCTCGCCGCCGGCATCCAGGTGGTCGAATACCGCAAGACCCAGCTGCACGCGAAGATCGCGGTGGTCGACGACGACTGGGCCACCGTCGGTTCGAGCAACTGCGACGGCCTGTCGCTGTTCCTGAACCAGGAAGCGAACATTGTGGTCAGAAACGCCTCTTTTGCACAGGCCGTGCGTACCCATATCAGGGGGGGCATCGCCGACGGCGTCGTCGTCTGCCCCAAGGAATTCGAAGGCGTGGGATGGATGCGCCGGGCCTCGTATGGACTGGCCTACCTTCTGTATAAACTCACCATGCGGATTTTTGCCATCGGTTACGCATAAGAAAGAGCAGGGCATGGAAAACGACAACGTACGCATCGACAAGTGGCTCTGGGCCGCGCGCTTCTTCAAAACCCGCTCGATGGCCGCCGACGCCGTCGACCGCGGCCGGGTGCGCATTGGCGGCGAACCGGTCAAGCCGGCGCGCGCCGTGAAGGTGAACGAAAAAATCTCGATCGATAATGGTTCGGACCGCTGGGAAGTCGTGGTGCTCGGCATTTCGGACAAGCGCGGCGCGGCGCCGATCGCGCGCGCGCTGTATCGCGAGACCGAAGAAAGCATCACGCGGCGCGAGAACGATTCGGAGGCACGGCGGCTGTTTCCGGAGCCGGGCAGCAGTATCAAGGGGCGGCCGACCAAGCGCGACCGGCGGGCGATTTCGCGCGCGGGCGGGTAGGGTGGGGTCATTGAGGCCGGGGGCCTCAATGACGTGCCCACGCGGAACGTGACGTCATCGGCGACCTCATCGACAGACCAACCGTTAGCGGCCGCGCTCGCACGCCTTGAAATTCAGGCCACGTGCTGATCCGAACCGACGCTAACGCTGCTCAACGTTCCGCGTGGGCAGGGAGTGCCCGGTGACCCCGTAATTGAGGCCATTGGCCTCAATTACCCCTACTAGAACCCCACCTCTAAGTTCCCGTTTGACATTCCACGGCCGATAGATAATAGTACGAGCGTTCGGATTTTTCGATTCACGCAGGGGACAGTCATCAATACTTCAGTCAAATTCATGCGCAAGGGCGAGCAGACGCGGGCCGCGATTCTCGACGTCGCGCTCGAGCTGGCCAGTCGGAATGGCCTCGAAGGCTTGACCATCGGCCTGCTGGCCGATCGCATGAGCATGAGCAAGTCGGGCGTGTTCGCGCACTTCGGTTCGCGCGAAGACCTGCAGATGGAGGTGCTGAAGCTGTATCACCACCGCTTCGAGCAGGAAGTCTTCTTCCCCAGCGTGAAAGAGCCACGCGGCTTGCCGCGCCTGGAATCGATGTTTGCGCGCTGGGTCAAGCGGGTATCGGTCGAAATCGCGTCGGGTTGTATTTATATCAGCGGCGCGGTGGAGTACGATGACCGGCCGGGCCCGATTCGCGAATCGCTGGTGGCGATGGTACGTGCCTGGCAGGGCGCCTTGCTGCGTTGCGTGCAGCAGGCAATCGATTGCAAGGACCTGAAGGCCGGCACCGACCCAGAGCAACTGGTGTACGAATGCTACGGGATGATCCTGGCCCTGCACCACGACGCACGTTTTTTGCGGGTCCCCGGCGCGGTCGAGCGCGCCAACCGCGGCTTCGCGCGGCTGATCGAGAACTACCGTAATCCCGTTCAAAGCAATTAAGCCGGTCTCATCGCCTGCTCCTCAGTTACAAATACATCTTACCTTCGTCAGGAGAAAACCATGGGTCAGTACGTCGCGCCAATTCGGGATATGCAGTTTGTGCTGCACGAATTCCTCAACGTCACCGAAGAGTTCAAGAACTTGCCGGCGTACCAGGAGATCGACGCCGACATCATCAACCAGGTGCTGGAAGAGGGCGCGAAATTCACGCAGGAAGTGCTGTTCCCGCTGAACCACTCCGGTGACCGCGAAGGCTGCCATTACGACGCCGCCACCAAGACCGTGACGACCCCGAAGGGTTTCAAGGAAGCCTATAAACAGTACGTCGAAGCCGGCTGGGGCGCGCTCGCCTGCGATCCGGAATACGGCGGCCAGGGCCTGCCGGTCTCGCTGAACAATTCGTTCTACGAAATGCTGAACTCGGCCAACCAGGCCTGGACCATGTACCCGGGCCTGTCGCATGGCGCCTACGAATGCCTGAAGGAACACGGCACCGACGAGCAGAAGCAGCTCTACCTGCCGAAGCTGGTGTCGGGCGAGTGGACCGGCACCATGTGCCTGACCGAGGCGCACTGCGGCACCGACCTCGGCCTGCTGCGCTCGAAAGCCGAGCCGCAGGGCGACGGTACCTATAAAATCACCGGTTCCAAGATCTTCATCTCGGCCGGCGAGCACGACGTCGCCGAAAACATCATCCACCTGGTGCTGGCGCGCCTGCCGGACGCGCCGGAAGGCTCGAAAGGCATCTCGCTGTTCCTGGTGCCGAAGTTCCTGCCGAACGCGGACGGCTCGCTGGGCGAACGCAACCCGATCTTCTGCGGCGCCATCGAAGAAAAGATGGGCATCCACGGCAACGCCACCTGCCAGATGAACCTGGACGGCGCCGTCGGCACCCTGATCGGCCAGCCCCATAAAGGCCTGAACGCGATGTTCGTGTTCATGAACGCCGCCCGCCTCGGCGTCGGCATGCAGTCGCTCGGCCTGACCGAAGTGGCTTACCAGAACGCGCTGGTGTACGCGAAGGACCGCATCCAGATGCGCAGCCTGTCGGGCCCGAAAGCCCCGGACAAGCCGGCCGACCCGATCATCGTGCACCCGGACGTGCGCCGGATGCTGTTGACCGCTAAAGCCTATGCCGAAGGCGCACGTGCGGTGTGCTCGTACGTCGCGCTGCAGATCGACCGCGAACTGAACCACCCTGACGAAGCAGTGCGCAAGGAAGCCGCCGGCGAAATCACGCTGCTGACCCCGATCGTGAAAGCCTTTATTACCGACAACGGCTGGATCGCGACCTCGGAAGCGATGCAGGTCTACGGCGGCCACGGCTACATCAGCGAGTGGGGCATGGAGCAGTACGTGCGCGACGCGCGCATCAACATGATCTACGAAGGCACCAACACCATCCAGTCGCTGGACCTGCTTGGCCGCAAGATCCTGATGGACAACGGCGCCAAGCTGCGCGCCTTTGGCGAAAA
>JAQGLR010000351.1 GCA_028292765.1 Massilia sp.
TTCCTGGTGTTGTTGTTCGTGCTGCAGGCCCAGTTCGAGGAGTTCGAGGAGGCCGGCCAATGCCGCGTCCCCTTCATGATCGGCCAGCAGGCGCAACATGCGCCGGTCGACATCGATCCGGTACGCCCGCACTTCTTCGAACGAGGGGCGCGTCAGCAGCCCACGCCGGGCACGCGGATGTTTCGCGCCGACGCCGTTGTAGTAGGAATTGAACAGGATCCGGAAGGCGGGATGAAACGGTGCGAAACCCGCCTGGCACGACTCAATCGGCTCCAGGAGGAAGGTCTCGAAGAACCAGGTGGTGTGCGCCAGGTGCCACTTCATCGGGCTCGCGTCGGGCATCGACTGGGCGCCGCAATCTTCCGGCGACAGCGGCGCGGCCAGCTGCAGCGAGCGTTCGCGTACCTCGGCAAACCGTTGCAACCGAGCTTGCAACTGAGCATGTGCCTGGACCTGTGCCTCCATGGTACGCCCTGTCAGCGGATTGCCTGCGCGTGGATGACTGCGAACGGGCAGCGTGCATCGAGCCAGATGCGGGTTGTCTCGAAGCCCGATTGCTCGAGCAAGGCGATGGCGTCGGCCTGGCGGTATTTGTAGCTGTTCTCGGTGTGGATGCGTTCGCCCGCGGCGAAGTCGCGCCCGCCGCCCGGCCAGCGCACCCGTTGCGGGGTGCGTGCCTCCAGGTGCATTTCAACCCGTCCCGGCGCCTCGTTATAGAAGGCGACGTGGCGCCAGCCGCGCACGTCGAAGTCGGCGCCGAGCAGGTGGTTCGCGTGCCTCAGGATGTTCAGGTTGAAGGCGGCCGTGACGCCGAGCGCGTCGTCGTAGGCGGCATCGAGGGTGGCCTTGTCCTTGACCAGGTCGATACCGATGAGCAACCCGCCGTCGGGACCGCATTCATTGCGCAGGCGCAGCAGGAAAGCGCGCGCTTCCGGCGGCGTGAAGTTGCCGAGCGACGAACCCGGGTAGAAGAACAGGCGGCGCTCGGCTGGGACGCTGTCGGGCAGCGCCAGGCCGTTGGAGAAATCGAGCCCGAGCGCTTCCATGGCGATGTGCGGAAAGCGCCCGCGCAGGCGCGCCAGGGCCTCGGTCAGGAAATCGACCGAGATGTCGACGGCGACATACCTGGCCGGACGCAGCCGCGGAAACAGCGAGGCCGCCTTGGCGCAGTTGCCGGCGCCGAGGTCGATCAGCGTCGTGCCGGCGCCGCAAGCGCGCGCGATTTCCGCCCCAAAGCGCTCGAACAGCGCAGCTTCGGTGCGCGTCGGGTAGTATTCCGGCAGCGCGCAGATGGCCTCGAACAGGGTCGATCCGAGCGCGTCGTACAGGAATTTCGGGGAAATGCGAGCCTGGTGCGCGCCAAGGCCGTCAGCCAGTTCGGCCGCAGCCTGGACGTGAGCGTGGGCCGGGTCCTGGACTTGCGTCCGGACTTGAGCCGGGACCGGGGCTTCAGCACACCGCGCCGCAGCCCCCCTTTCGATTGTGCATGACGTCAGCATAAGGTTTATCATTCGTGCCGCCGAAGCGCAGATGCGCCCAGGACCGGAGGAAGTTGCCGTTTTTGCTATCATAGCGGAATACCCGATTTCCCCGCGCCTGCCAGCTACCCAAGCGTGCTGGCTGCCCTTTTCCCTCGTCATGAAGAAGAACGCCAACATGTCCCTAATGTCCCGCAGAAAATTGCTGCTCGGCGCATCCGCCGCCCTGGTGTTGTCGGCTGCCGCATTCAACGCCGCCGCCCGGAACACGCCGGGCGTGCTGCGCGTGTCGGCCATTCCCGACGAAGCGCCGACCGAACTGCAGCGCAAGTTCAAGCCGCTGGGCGACTACCTGGCCAAGGCCACGGGACTGAAGGTCGAGTTCACGCCGGTCACCGATTACGCCGCCGCGGTCGAGGGACTCATCAACCACAAGCTCGACATGGTCTGGTTCGGCGGCTTCACCTTCGTGCAGGCCAACGTGCGCAGCAAGGGCCAGGTGATTCCACTGGTGCAGCGCGCGGAAGACGAAAAGTTCCGCTCGGTGTTCATCACCACCTCCCCGGCCATCAACAGCCTGGCGGACCTGCGCGGCAAGACGCTCTCCTTTGGTTCGGAATCGTCGACCTCGGGCCACCTGATGCCGCGCTCCTTCCTGCTGGGCGCGAAAATCGACCCGGACACCGACCTCAAGCGCGTCGCCTTTTCGGGCGCGCATGACGCGACCGTCGCGGCAGTGGCTGGCGGCAAGGTCGATGCCGGCGCATTGAACATCTCGGTCTGGGAAAAGCTGGTCGAAGCCGGCAAGGCCGACCCGAAAGTCACGCGCGTGTTCTACACCACGCCGGGCTATGCCGACTACAACTGGTCGGTGCACAGCAAGATGAGCCCGGCGCTGCAGAAGAAGATCCGCGACGCCTTCCTGGCGCTGGATGCGTCGACCCCGCAGGGCAAGGAAATCCTCGGCCTGCAACGCGCCACGAAGTTCGTGCCGACGAATGCCGCCAACTACAAGCAGATCGAAGCGGCCGCGCGCAACGCGGGCCTGCTGAAGTAAACCCGAGGGAAAATGACGAAGTTGCCATGAGTTTCAAGCTCGACAAAGTCAGCGTAAGCCATATCACGGGCGACGACTCGCCCGTGTTGCACCAGCTCGACCTGACGGTCGAGCAAGGGGAGCAGCTTGCCCTGATCGGCCCCTCCGGCGCCGGCAAGACAACCCTGCTCGCCACCCTCGCCTGCGCGCATCGCCCTGCCGCGGGCGGTTTCACCGTCTTTGGCGCAGACCCGTGGCTGCTGTCGCAAGCGGCGCGCCACCGCTTGCGCGCGCGCCTGTTCCTGGCGCCGCAGACGCCGCCGCTGCCGCCGCGCCAGCGCGTGGTCACCGCCGTGCTGGCCGCGCGCCTGCCGCACTGGACGCTGTGGCAGGCGCTCGCTTCGCTGTTTCGCCCGGCGGACCCGGATGCGGCGCACGAGGCCCTGGCCCGCTTCGGCCTGGGCGACAAGCTGTATGCGCGCGTCGACCGCCTCTCCGGTGGCGAGCGCCAGCGCTGCTCGCTGGCGCGCCTGTTATTGTCGTCCGCCGACGCCTTCCTGGTCGACGAGCCGATTTCCGCGCTCGACCCGGCGCTGGCCCGCCTGACCCTGGCCACCCTGCAGGCGGAAGCGGCTGCGCGCAATGCCACGCTGGTATGCAGCCTGCACCAGGTGGAGATGGCGCGCGCGCACTTTAAGCGCCTGGTCGGCCTGCGCGACGGGCGCATCGTGTTCGACCTTCCGCGTGGACGCGTCACCGACGCCATGATCGCCGCGCTCTACGAAAACGAGACGGCGCTGCCGCATGTCCACCCACCGCACGAGCCACCCGAGCGCATCGCCGTCGGCGCCTGCTTTTGACGATGGCCGCGCAGACTTCGCACCCTGTCCTGCATCCGGACCCGGCCTGGCGTGGGCGCCTGCTGGCTTGCGCGGCATGCGTGCTGCTCCTCTGGCCGATGCTCGTGTTCAGCGAATTCAAGCCATGGCTGCTGTTCGACATGCAAAGCCTGGCGGCGGCCGGCAGCTTCCTGTCGGACTTCCTGCGCCCCGCGCATTCTTCCGAATTCCTGCTGATGGTGCTGCGCGACACCTGGGTCACCGTGGCGATCGCGACCGCCGGCCTGGCGCTGGCCCTGCTGGGCGCGATTCCCGCCACGCTGCTGGTGAGCGAGCGCCTGTCGATCTCGCGCCTCGGCACCGGCCGCATGCGCGCTCCCGCCGCCCTGTTGCGCCAGGTCGTGCGCTGGGTGCTGGTGCTGCTGCGCAGCGTGCCGGAACTGGTCTGGGCGCTGCTGTTCGTGCGCGTCGTCGGGCTCGGGCCGACGGCCGGGGTGCTGGCGATCGCCCTCACCTATTCGGGCATGCTGGCCAAGGTGTATGCCGAAATCCTCGAATCCGGCGACGCCCACGCCACCGATGCCCTGCTGGCGGCGGGCAGCCCGCGCCTTGCCGCCCTGCTGTACGGCGCGCTGCCGGACGCCGCCGCCGAACTGGTGTCGTACACGGTCTACCGCTGGGAGTGCGCGATCCGCGGCTCGGCGGTGATGGGTTTCGTCGGCGCCGGGGGCCTCGGCCAGCGGATGGACGAATCGACCAGGATGATGGCCGGCGGTGAAGTAGCCACCATGCTGATCATGTTCGTGCTGCTGGTGGCTTGCGCCGACCTGGTGTCGAAACTCTTGCGCCGGAGGCTGGGATGACGACCCGCCCGGGCCTTCCCCCGCCGCCTCCCCGCTCGTGGAGCACGCCGCTGCTGTTGATCGGCCTGCTGGCGCTGGTGATCGCGAGCTTCGCGACCCTGCAGCTGGAGCTGGAAGCCTTTTTCACGCCCGACGCGCTCGGCACGACGCTCGAATTCCTGTCCGGCTTCGCGCCGCCCGACGTCGCCCCGCCGTTTCTGCGCAAGACGCTGTGGGCCGCGCTGGAAACGCTGTCGATGTCGGCGCTGGGCACCTTGCTGGCAGTCGTTGCCGGCCTGCTGCTGGCGCTGCCGGCATCCGGGCGCTGGGGTGCGCCCCCGCGCGCGGCGGTGCGCCTGGTGCTCAACGTGCTGCGCTCGATCCCGGAACTGGTGTGGGCCGCGCTGCTGCTGGTGGCCGCGGGCCTGGGACCGTTCGCCGGCACGCTGGCCCTGGCCGCGCACACTTCCGGCGTGCTGGGCCGGCTGTTCGCCGACGCCCTGGAAAACGCCGAACCGCTGCCGGAGGCGGCGCTGCGCACCAACGGCGCGCCGGCGCTGAGTGCCTTTTTCTATGCCACCCTGCCGCAAACCCTGCCGCAGATGCTGTCGTACACCCTGTACCGCTGGGAGAACAACATCCGCGCCGCCGCCGTGCTGGGCGTGGTCGGCGCGGGCGGCCTCGGGCAGATGCTGAAATACCATTTGTCGCTGTTCCAGATGCAGAGCGCCGCCACCGTGGTGCTGGCGATGCTGCTGCTGGTGGCCCTGGTCGATGCGGCCAGTTTCGCGCTGCGGCGCGCCCTGACTCGTTAACCCTTCGGCTCATTGCCAATAAGTCCATGCTCGAACTCTCCGGCCTGACCAAGACCTATGGCGGACGCGCCGTGCTGTCGAACCTGTCGCACCGTTTCGCGCCCGGGCGTTTCGTCGCCATCATGGGGGAATCGGGCGTCGGCAAGTCGACCCTGCTGAACCTGATCGCGGGCCTGGATGCCGCCGACAGCGGCGAGGTGCTGGTCGACGGCCGGCCGATGTCCGCGCTCGACGACGACGCCGCCACCAGCCTGCGCCGCACGCGCATGGGCTTCATCTTCCAGGCTTTCCACGTGCTGCCGCACCTGACGCTGCACCAGAACGTGGCGCTGCCGCTGCTGCTCAATGCTTACAGTGCGCGCTCCGGGACGGACAGGGCCGAATCGATGCTGGCGGCGGTGGGACTAGGGGGACGCGGCGCCGACTTCCCGCGCCAGCTCTCGGGCGGCGAACTGCAGCGCGTGGCGATCGCGCGCGCCCTGGTGCACCGGCCGGCGCTGCTGCTGGCCGACGAACCGACCGGGAACCTCGACCCGGAAACCGCGGGCGGCATCCTGCGCCTGCTGCGCGCCGAGATCCGCGCCACCGGCGCCGGCGCCATCATGGTCACCCACTCGCACGCGGCGGCCGAGATGGCCGATGAGATCCTGCTGCTGACGCGAGACGGATTGCAGCAAGTGTGAGGATTAGCGTAAATTCCGCGAGGAAACAAGCATGTTACGTTCAGTTACAGAGAATAGTGCGGCGCCGGTAGCGCAGGCGTAGTAATATCACAACGACCCGCACCCATAAGCTATCAAGATTCCGGGCGTATCCAGAACGGTCCTGTCCCCTCAACCAAAGTATGTATTTTGGAGGAGTACATGAACGTACGCCAAAAAAAACAGGAAATGCTGGCCGCGATGCACCGTGCGCGCGCCCTTGAGCCGTCGAGTTTCGTGCCTAACAAGCTGCTCGACACGCTGATCGAAAAACTGCACCTCAAGAACGACGCCGAGCTGTGCCGGGTACTCGAGGTACAGCCGCCGATCATCAGCAAGATCCGTCACCGCAAGCTCAACGTCGGCGCAACGATCCTGTTGCGCATGCACGAGAAATCGAACATCCCGATCCGCGAACTGAAGGAGCTGACGAGCGCGGCGCTCCACTAGGGGCCGCTATAAAAACGGCTTGATTCGCGTGTACGGCGAGGAGCTGCAACGCAGCCATGGAGGTTTTGTCGGGCGCTCTTAATTCCCTGGCGGGCGGCCCGTTTTCAGCTGGGGCAGGCTGTCGAGCACCTGGCGCAGGGTCGCCATGTCGAGGCGGCCGACGAGTGCGACCCCAATGCGCAGCAACTCGCTCTTCTTGACCTCGACGCCGGCCTTCAGGCAAGCCTGCTTCACCGCCGCCAGGACCGCGTATTCCCCCTCGGGCATGGTGAAGCTGTCGCGCACCAGCGCAGGACGCGCCGCCTCGCCGCCTGCCGGTGCCGCTGCGGTTTGCGGCGCGCGAGCGCGGCCGGCCGCTCCGCCCTTCGCCGCCTTGACGATGGCCATGGCGGCGTTTTTCACGGCAGCGGCGGGCTTTGCGGCGCTGCCGCGCGGCGCAGCCCTGGCAGCGGGCTTCGACGTGGTCTTCTCCACCTTTGCGGCGCTCCTTGCAGCCGGTTTTGCGGCCGGTTTCGCAGCCGGTTTCGCAGCTGGTTTTGCAGCCGGTTTCGCAGCCGCCCCGGCGACCACCTTGCCTGCCGATTTTGCCGGCACTGCGGCGCGCTTCGCGGCAGGCTTCACGCCAGCTTTGGGCGCAGCCTTTGCGGCTGGCTTTGCCGGCGCTTTCGCAGGGACGGCACGGGCGGACGTGCCGCTCGCAGCCGGGGTTCCGGGCGCCGCCGCGCGCCGGGCACGTGGCGTGGCCGGGGATGGTGCGGCTGACGCGGAGGATGCTGCCTTTGGCGCGCTCTTTGCCTGCGCGCCTGCTTTTACCCGCGCCGGCGGGGCTGCGCCCCGGTCCGCCGCAGGAACCGATTTTCTGGTCATTGAATAGTCCGCTGCTTAACAAGATAAACAATATAGTCGATCACGCGCAATCCCGATAGGGCGCACACGTTCGCTTGTTCTCGCTTATCTTCGCTGGTGCGGGCTTGTCCCGCTTATTCCATCCCGGGCGCAACCGGGCGCGGCGCCAGTTGCACGGCGTTGCGCCCGCCGTCTTTCGCGGCGCGCAGCGCGGCGCCGGCGCGCTGGAACAGCGTCACGTTGCCGTCGTCGGGGCGGATCGTCGTCACGCCGAAGCTGGCCGTCATCGAGATCAGCGCGCGCTCGGTCTTGACCGGCGTGCTTTCGATCGCCGCCCGCATGCGCTCGGCCACCAGCATCGCCTCCTCGCCGCCGGTACGCGGCAGCAGCAGCGCGAATTCGCCGCCGACCAGGCGCCCCAGCAGGTCGCTGTCGCGCAGTTGGCGCCGGCACAGGTCGGCCACATGGCGCAGCACCACGTCGCCGACGGGGTGGCCGTAACCGTCGTTGACCCGCGTGAAGCTGTCGAGGTCGAAGACGACGAGCGAGGTCGGCGAACCCGGGCGGCGCGCCAGCGCCATCCACGGCGCCAGGGCGCCGAAGAAGCCGCGCCGGTTCGCGGTCTCGGTCACCAGGTCGATCACTTCCAGGCGCTTGAGGTCGCGCTGCAGCCGTTCGCGCGCCAGCAGCAGCCAGCCGAAGCCGGACACCAGCATCAGCAGGTAGTAAGCGGCGGTCGAGAACTGGCGCAGCAGGTCGTGCGAGAGCCAGCGCCAGCCGCCGGGCATGACCAGCACCAGGATGCCGCGCGCGGCCACCACCAGCGCCAGCAGGGCAATCGCAATGGCCAGGGCGCGCTGCAGCATGCTCGCTTCGCGCCAGCCGCGCGCCAGCGCCACGGCGCCGAGCAGGTAGAAGGCGCCGAGCAGCAAGGCGGCGGCCAGCGTGCGCAGGCCGAGCGGGTCGATCCAGTACGATATCAGGAAGGCAAACACGGCAGCGACCGCCAGCGGCACCATCGCACGGTGCCAGCGCGCGCTGCCGCCGGTGGCGGCCGCTTCCCAGAGCGCCCCGGTTTCCAGCGCGACCCCGCCGATCAGCAGCGCCCAGCCGGCCGGGACCGCCAGCGGCTCGGGCACCACGCGCGTGCCGCCCAGGCCCAGCAGGATCCAGGCCGCGGCCTGCACCTGTTTCGACACGCCCCAGGTCGTGGCGGCCGGGGTACACGGGGTGCCGTAATCAGAAAAGAACAGCGCGCTGCACAGGACCAGGTTGCCCAGGGCGAGCACCAGTACCATCGTTGCCGGATCCATCGTCGTCATGGCCGCTCAGCTTTCGTGCTCGACGCAGGTGGTGCCGGCGCCGGCCTTGCTGGCCCGGGCGCGCGCGAAAATGGCGCGTTCAGGTTCGCCCGGCGCCTTGTTCCAGAACACGATCAGGGTCCCCTTGTGGTCGTGCAGCTGGTTGAGCCTGTCGGTCAGCGCGGCACTGCCGGCGCCCTCGGCGCCGTCGGCCAGCGCCAGCGCGTAACCGTAGACGCGGTTGAGCCGCTCGATGCGTTCGGGCTCGCTCTGGCTGTCGGTGGCGGTGATCGATGGGTGATCGAGGAACATGAAGCACTCCCTGTGGCGGCAAGGGCCAGCTT
>JAQGLR010000373.1 GCA_028292765.1 Massilia sp.
TCCGGCATCACGGCCGCTTCCAGCGAAGCGAGCGCCGCGCGCACGGCCGGCCACAGGGCTTCGGCACGCGGCGTCGGCTTCACGCCGTAGGCGGTACGGATCAGCAATTCGTCGCCGAGGCTTTCGCGCAGGCGCTTGATCGCGTTCGAAACGGCCGGCTGGGTCATTGCCAGGTGGCCGGCGGCGCGGGTCAGGTTTTGCTCGGTCATGACTGCGTCGAACACACGCAGCAGGTTCAGGTCCAGCGTCAAAAAGCTCATGGCAGGTCGCTCGATGGCGCTCGCGCGCCGTGATTGGTCTCGCGTAAAGTGTACTCGATTTCATTCACGATCCATATAAAGGCCATCATGAAACGGAATTGGCTTTATATGTTGCAATGCACTAAAGTTCCTAATAACAACATCCCATAGTAAAAGATCATGTCGTTCGTTTCTACCCTCGTCCAGTTTTCGATTCCTGTGCTGTCGCTCGCGGAAGCCGTGTGTGCAGCCATCATGTTGGGGCTGGTGGCGGGTCTGCTCATGTTCTTTCGCCCCCTTTTGCAAGGCATCCGGCGTGCCTTGATACTCGCCGTGCGTGCGCGCTTGGGTCCCAATCAGCGCGCCTGAAGAGAACAAGATTGAAAAAAAAGCGGCACCGGGTTTCCCGGCGCCGCTTTTTTGCTTTGATCCTTGCCTGAATCGGGCGAGGGTTTAAGGCAGGTCCCCCGCAATGCGCCAGCCGGCGCCGGCAGCCGCGCCGCCGCGCTCGCCGTGCTGGTAGATAAAGCAGCCGCCGGGCCACCCAGTTTGAAAATGCCGACCGCGCGCGCCAGCTGGGCCGCCTGTTCCTGCATCGATGCCGCCGCGGCTGCCGCTTCCTCGACCAGTGCCGCGTTTTCCTGGGTGCTCAGGTCCATGTCGACCACGTTGCGGCTGACCTGGGCAATGCCGGCGCTCTGTTCAAGGCTGGCGGCGCTGATCTCGGCCATGATATCGGTGACGCGGCGCACGCTGTCGACCACGTCGCGCATCGTCCTGCCGGCCTGTTCGACGAGCAGGCTGCCTTCGCGCACCTTGGCGCTCGAGTCGCCGATCAGCACCTTGATTTCGCTGGCCGCGGCGGCCGAGCGCTGCGCCAGGCTGCGCACCTCCCCCGCGACGACGGCAAAACCGCGTCCCTGTTCGCCGGCGCGCGCCGCTTCCACCGCCGCGTTCAGGGCCAGGATATTCGTCTGGAAAGCGATGCCGTCAATCACACCGATGATGTCGACGATGCGTTGCGACGAGGTCGTGATCGAGCCCATGGTGTCGACCACTTGCGCCACCACGCTGCCGCCGCGCGCAGCCACGGCGGACGCCCGCGCCGCCGGCGCGTTGGCCTGGCGCGCGTTGTCGGCGTTCTGCTGGACGGTGTCGGTCAGGGCGCGCATCGAGCCGGCGGTGTTGCCGAGCGAAGCGGCCTGCAGTTCGGTGCGCGACGACAAATCCATGTTGCCGCTGGCGATCTCGCTGGAGGCGGCCGCCATCGCCTCGGTACTGCCGCGCACGTCAAGCACGATGCGCTGCAGGCTCTCGTTCATGTGGCGCAGCGCCAGCATCATCTGCCCGGTTTCGTCTTGCGATTCGACGCGGATTTCGCTGGCCAGGTAGTGCATGGGAACAAAGCAACGGGGGAATCAGGGCTGGTGCTCGCCCTGTTCGCGCTCGATCGCTTCCAGGACCACGTGGGTGTCTGCCGACGCGGCCAGTTCATGGGCTTCGTCATCGATTTTGTCGGGAACGTCCGGCGAATCGTGCCGCAGTTCTTCGAGCATGGCGATAATCTTGCTGGCTTTTTCTTCGGCCAGGAGACTGATCTGCAAATGGAGGTGGGCGTTGTGCTCGGCGAGTTTCGACATGCGGTTCTGGCGGATCAGCACGGTGGTGGAGATCAGCAGGGCATTGAGGCCGATGAAGCCTTGCAGCCAGAAGAACGGCGGCTCGTCGAACTGCTCGAAGCCGAACTCGGGTGCTATCAGGTTCCAGGCGATCCAGCACACGATGAAGACCATATTCGCGGCCACATAACCCGGGCTGCCGAGATAATGGCTCGTCTTCTCGACAATGGCCTGGGAAGGCGTTACCCGCTGCTCTTGCCGCTCGTAATGCTCGGCAATCGTACCGATGTTTTCGTTCACCGAATTTGGTAGCCGCGTCGCCAGATCGTCTTCTTCACCCATGAAGGGAGAATAACATGGGGTAGAAACGGGCCGCCGACGCTTGAATTGCGTGCGCGACGAGTCAGGCGGCGTTCTTGTCTGCCGTGAGGCGTTCGAACTTGGCCTGCAACTCTTCGCGCGTTTCGCGCCAGGCCGGGTTGAACGGGATGCAGGCGACCGGGCACAGCGCCTGGCACTGCGGTTCGTCGAAGTGGCCGACGCACTCGGTGCATTTATGCGGATCGATCTCGTAGATCTCTTCGCCCATCGAAATCGCGTCGTTCGGGCACTCGGGCTCGCACACGTCGCAATTGATGCATTCGTCGGTGATCAATAAGGCCATGATACTGCTCTACACTCTAAAAAATGCCCGGTTCAGGGTATGAATCAGGCTTGCGGCGGCGCCAGGGATGCAATTTTCTTTTGCAGCCAGCGGTCCACCGAAGGGAAAACGAATTTCGAGACGTCGCCGCCCAGCATCGCGATTTCGCGCACGATGGTGCCGGAAATGAACTGGTACTGGTCGGAGGGCGTCAGGAACAGCGTCTCGACGTCGGGCAGCAGGTAGCGGTTCATGCCGGCCATCTGGAATTCGTACTCGAAATCGGACACGGCGCGCAGGCCGCGCACGATCACGCGGGCGTCGTGCTTGCGCACGAAATCCTTCAGCAGGCCGGAAAAACTTTCGACCGTCACGTTCGGGTAATGGCCCAGCACTTCGTTGGCGATCTCCAGGCGCTCCTCGAGCGAGAAGAACGGCTTCTTGTTCTTGCTGTCGGCAACGCCCACAACCAGGGTGTCGAACAGGCCGGACGCGCGGCGGACCAAATCTTCATGGCCGCGGGTGAGCGGATCGAAGGTACCTGGATAAACGGCTACAACCATTGCGGCTCCCTGGAGATACACCTGTATAGAAAGGCGCATTATGCCTGAAAATCCGGCAGTTGCCCCGGCATGGAGCCCTGTTCGCCCGCAAATTGGGCGGAAATACCGGGTTTATGCCTTGTTTTCGTGCAATTTTAAAAGGTGATAGAAGACCATGCCCGCCTTGTCGGCGCGTAGCTGTTCCCAGGGAGCGAGCCAGTCCGGCGCGTCGTCGCCAACCGGCAGCGCGCATTCCGCTTCGACGAACACCATGCCGCCCTCTTTCAATAGCTGCGCGCAGGCTGGCAGGGCTTGCGCGACCAGGTCTTGCCCATACGGCGGGTCGAGGAAGATGAGGTGGTAACGCTGGCCGCGCGTTGCCATGTCGCGTGCGACCGTCAACGCGTCGCCGCGCAGCACGCTGACGTTAGCGGCTTTCAGCGTTTCCTTGTTCACCTCCAGCTGGCGCGCGACCGGGCCGTGGGAATCGAGCATGGTCACCGAACGGGCGCCGCGGCTGGCCGCCTCGAAACCCAGCGCGCCGCTGCCGGCGAACAGGTCGAGGCAATCGACCTGCTCCCAGTCGCCGCCGAGCTGGTGGTTGATCCAGTTGAAGACGGTTTCGCGCACGCGGTCGGGCGTCGGACGCAGGCCGAGCGCATCGAGCACCGGCAGCAGGCGCCGTTTCCAGGCGCCGCCGATGATGCGCACCTGCTGGGGCGCGAGGCGCGGACGGCCATGCTGGCCCTGTGGTTTAGGGGGTCGTTTTTGCATGGCGCGCACTATAGCAGAAGGGATTGAAGATGAGCTCGAGGGCCCGGCAGCCCGCTTCTCGCAGCGGCCCCCCTTATTTCGCTTCCCGGGCGAGGAGATTGAAATCGTCGATCCAGCCCTGCATGCGTTTCTGGGCATGCGCCTTCTGGGCTGGCGTCGCGACCCGGATCGCGGCCAGGATGTAGTTCGCGGTACTGTTGGCGTAGCTGTCGTAGAAGGCCTTGCGGTCGGGCGCGTCCATGCGGCCGAAGAACTCGCGCATCAGCGCCGTGATCATGGCCGTGGTTTGCTCCGTGTTCGGCTTTTCCTGTTGCACCTTGCGCGCCAGCGCCAGGATCTTGCGCTGGCGCAGGATACGCTCTTCCAGCCAGACGTTGCTGTCGAGCGGACGCGCGTCCGACGCGCGGCGCAGTAGCGCTTCCTGCTCGTTGCTGAACCCGCCGAACCACAGTTTGAACTGCTCCATCGATTTGTCGAAACGCGCCTCCTGGCGCTTCTCGACGCTGCCGCTGACGAACTTGCGGCGGTATTCGTCGTTCTTCTTGTTGAAACGCTCTTCCATCTGGCGAATCTGGTCGGGCGTGAGCGAGCGCGCCAGGTCGACCATGTCGGGCACGGCGCGCATCGCCAGGGTTTCGGTGCGGCTGCGGACCTGGCGGTAACCGGCCAGCAAGTCGGCCTGGGTCGGGTTGCCGGCCAGCTGGCGCTGGAAGCCGGCGAGCAGCGCGCCATAGTCCTGCAACTGGGTTTTGCGGTGCCATTGAAACAGTTCACGGATATCGCGTTTGACCCAATCGGACTGTTCCCCCTCAAAGTCCACATACGCGTCCAGCCACCAGTACAGTAGGGTGTCGCCGTTGTTGTAGCTGAGGCGAATCGAGCTGCAGGCAGCCGTCAAGGCGATCAGCGCGATCAGGAACACCGCACGCGTGCGCTGGAGCAAAGGGTGAGGCATGCTAAACTTTTCCATCTTTTAACTTTTCTTGAGTACCGCTTATGAATGTTGTCATCCTTGCCGCCGGCATGGGGAAGCGGATGCAGTCCGCCCTGCCAAAAGTCTTGCATCCGCTGGCTGGAAAGCCGCTTTTGCAACACGTTATCGATACGGCCCGTGGCTTGACGCTGAGTAAATTATGCGTGATTTACGGGCATGGCGGCGCAGCCGTGCCGGAAATGGTCGCCGGACTCGCTGCTGACGGACAAGTGCCGATCGACACCGCCCTGCAGCAGCCGCAGCTGGGCACCGGCCACGCCGTGATGCAGGCCGTGCCGCAACTCGACGAAAACGTCCCGACCCTGGTGCTGTACGGCGACGTGCCGCTGACCA
>JAQGLR010000386.1 GCA_028292765.1 Massilia sp.
CGCCGATGGCGTGCGGGGCCGAATCGGTGCCCAGGAAGAAGCGCTCGTCGCCGCTGGTGGCGGCCGTCACCAGCGCCAGGCGGTGTTCCTCGCGCTTCAGCACCGGCAGGCAGTAGTAATGCGGGCGGATACCGCCGCGGAAGATCTCGTTGCGGTTGTAGAGCAGGTGGTGCGCGGTGATGGTGGCGGCGATCGGGCCTTCGGCTTCGGCCATGTACTGGGCCGCGTCCTTCGTCGTGATGTGCTCGAAGACGATGGCGAGCGCCGGCATGTCGCGGCGCAGCGGGCGCATCACGCGCTCGATGAAGACGGCTTCGCGGTCGAACAGGTCGATGTCGTGGTCGGTGACTTCGCCGTGCACCAGCAGCGGCATGCCGACTTCCTGCATCACCTCCAGCGTCTTGTAGCACTTCGTCAGGTTGGTGACGCCGGCTTGCGAGTTGGTGGTGGCGCCCGCCGGGTACAGCTTGACCGCGTGGATGAAGCCGCTGTCCTGCGCGCGGCGGATCTCGTCGGGGTCGGTGTTGTCGGTCAGGTAGAGCGTCATCAGGGGCTCGAACCGGGCGCCTTCCGGAAGCGCGGCCAGGATGCGGTCGCGGTAGGCGGCGGCGTCGGCGACCGTGGTGACCGGGGGTTTCAGGTTCGGCATCACGATGGCGCGGGCGAACTGGCGCGCGGTATGCGGCAGCACGCTGGCCAGCGCCGCGCCGTCGCGCAGGTGCAGGTGCCAGTCGTCTGGACGGGTGATCGTGATGGATTGGGGGATCTCGATGGTGGACATGGCGGCTCTCGGAATGCGGGACGGCGTTATTTTACCTGTATGGGGAATGCGGAGCGCGCTTGAAGCGGCGACAGTTTCAACAAGAATTCATTGCGCGCGGGCTGGCGTCCGGCGTCGAGGGAGAGCGTACAGGTGACTGGACTGGTCACCGTTAGCAGGCGTCGGTAACGCCGGAGAATAGTTTCAATCGTCGACGGCTCGCGGAGACTGTGCGTTTCCCTACAATCAATGGATGATCTTGGCGAGGAACTCGCGCGCTCGCCCGGAGCGCGGAGCACTGAAGAACTGGTCCTTCGGCGTGTCCTCGACAATCCGGCCGTGGTCCATGAAGACGATGCGGTCGGCGACCTTGCGGGCAAAGCCCATCTCGTGGGTCACCACCATCATGGTCATGCCGTCCTGCGCGAGGCCGACCATCACCTCCAGCACTTCGCCGATCATTTCCGGGTCGAGCGCGGAGGTCGGCTCGTCGAACAGCATCGCCACCGGGTCCATCGCCAGCGCGCGGGCGATGGCCACGCGCTGCTGCTGGCCGCCCGAGAGCTGGCTCGGGAATTTGTCCTGGTGCGCCAGCAGGCCGACCCGGTCGAGGTAGGCCAGGCCGCGCGCGATGGCGTCCTCCTTGCTGCGCCCGAGCACCTTCACCTGCGCCAGCGCCAGGTTCTCGCGTACCGATAAATGCGGGAACAGCTCGAAGTTCTGGAACACCATGCCGATCCTCGCGCGCAGCCTCGGCAGGTCGGTCTTGCGGCCGGTGACGAGCACGCCATCGACCCGGATCGCGCCCTGCTGCACGGGCTCGAGGCCGTTGACGGTCTTGATCAGGGTCGACTTGCCGGAGCCCGACGGCCCGCACACCACCACCACGTCGCCGCGCGCCACTTGCGTGCTGCATTCGGCGAGCACCTGGAAGTCGCCATACCATTTGCTGACCTTGTCAATTTCAATCATGTTTAGCCGTTGTTTCCAGAGCTTTGAGCGTGCTTGACAGCACCAACAGCGCCTAGGATACTGCGGAACTTGCCAAGATACCCAGAACCACCAAATCAAGCCCTAGCCGGGGCGCCAGGCCGACCACTGGAAGCATATGAAGAACAATCGAAACCGCCTAACAACCTACATCCTGATCGGCCTGGTCCTCGGCATCGTCATGGGCTACATCGCCAATACCAACTTTGCCAACCCGGCGGGCTTCGCCGACACGATGTCCCTCGTGACGACGATGTTCCTGCGCCTGATTAAGATGATCATCGCGCCGCTCGTGTTCGCGACCCTGGTGGTCGGCATCGCGCGCATGGGCGACGCCAAGGAAGTCGGCCGCATCGGCGTCAAGGCGCTGGGCTGGTTCGTGATCGCATCGATCATTTCGCTGGCGCTGGGCCTGGTCCTGGTCAACCTGTTCCGTCCGGGCGACGCCATGTTCGCAGCCGGCATGGCGCCGCCGGTCGGCACCGCCTCGGGCATCGCCACCACCGGCCTGACGCTGAAGGATTTCATCACCCACCTGATCCCGGCCTCGATCGTCGACGGCATGGCAAAGAACGAAATCCTGCAGATCGTCGTGTTCTCGCTCTTCTTCGGCACTGCGGCGGCGGCCGTCGGCGCGCGCGCCACGCCGATGATCGACGCGATCGACGGCGTCGCCCACGTGATGCTGAAGGTGACCGCGTATGTGATGAACTTCGCGCCGATCGCCGTGTTCGCGGCGGTGGCCGCGGTGATTGCCAAGAGCGGCCTCGGCGTGCTGGAAACCTACGGCATCTTCATGGCCCAGTTCTACCTCGGGATCGTGCTGCTATGGGTGATCCTGATCCTGGTCGGCATGGCCTTCCTCGGCCCGCGCGTGCTGCGCCTGATCGGCCTGCTGAAAGAGCCGACCATCCTCGCCTTTACCTGCGCCTCGTCGGAAGCGGCCTACCCGAAAACCCTGGAAGGCCTGGAAAAGTTCGGCGTGAAGAACCGCCTGGCCTCCTTTGTCCTGCCGATCGGCTACTCGTTCAACCTCGACGGCTCGATGATGTACTGCACCTTCGCGACCGTCTTCATCGCCCAGGCCTACGGCATCGAGCTTCCGATGTCGACCCAGATCATGATGATGCTGGTGCTGATGCTGACCTCGAAGGGCATGGCCGGCGTGCCCCGCGCCTCGCTGGTCGTGATCGCCGCTACCCTGGCCCAGTTCGACATCCCGGAAGCCGGCCTGCTGCTGTTGCTGGCCATCGACCACTTCCTGGACATGGCGCGTTCCGCCACCAACGTGATCGGCAACGGCATCGCCACCGCGGTCGTGGCCAAGTGGGAGGGCGAGCTCGAGGACGAACCGGTACCGCACAAGGACGTCGCCACGTCGCCGCTGCGCTGACGCGGCCGCGGACGCGGACGCGGAAAATAAAGTACACGAGGCCTTCCAGCGATGGGAGGTCTTTTTTTTGATAAAAACAACATAGGGAATACAACATGAAACAGCTGTATGCAGCAAGTTTGCTGGTGGTTCTGAACGGCGCCAGCGCCGCCACCCAGACGGTCGATTGCGGGCGCCTGCTGGATGTGAAAAGCGGCACCTGGCGCGAGCGCGTCAGCATCGTGATCGAAAACGGCACGATCAAGTCCGTCGGCCCGATGACGCCCGCCCCTGCCAACCCGGGCAACATCGACCTGTCCGGCAAATCCTGCCTGCCCGGCCTGATCGACATGCACGTGCACCTCACCAGCGAAACCGCGCCGGTGGTGGACGGTTACCGCGACCGCCTGACCGCCGACCCGGCCGACCTGGCCTTCCGCTCGGTCAAGTACGCGGAGCGCACGCTGATGGCGGGCTTCACCACGGTGCGCGACCTCGGCGCCCAGGATGGCCTGAACGTGTCGCTCAAGCGCGCCATCGCGGCCGGCGCGGTGCCCGGCCCGCGCATGTTCACCGCCGGGAAGTCGATCGCCACCACGGGCGGCCACGCCGACCCGACCAACAATTTATCCCACTTCCTGAGCGAGAAGGTCGGCACGCCCGGACCGCAGGAAGGCGTGATCGACAGCCCGGAAGAAGGCCGCCAGGCAGTGCGCGCGCGCTACAAGGAAGGCGCCGACCTGATCAAGATTACCGCCACCGGCGGCGTGCTGAGCCAGGCGGCGAATGGCCAGAACTCGCAATACACCGAGGACGAACTGAAAGCCGTCGTCAGCACCGCCAAGGACTATGGCTTCCGCGTCGCCGCCCACGCGCACGGCGCCGAAGGCATGAAGCGCGCGCTGCGCGCCGGCGTCGACTCGATCGAGCACGGCACGCTGATGGACGACGAGACGGTGGCGCTGTTCAAGAAGACCGGCCACTGGTACGTGCCGACCATTTCGGCCGGCCGCTACGTGGCCGACAAGGCGAAGGACCCGAACTACTACTCCGTCCTGGTGCGTCCGAAAGCGGCCGCCATCGGCCCGCAGCTGCAGGCCACTTTTGCCCGCGCCCACAAGGCCGGCGTGAAGATCGCCTTCGGCACCGATGCCGGCGTGTTCCCGCACGGCGACAACGCGAAAGAGTTCGGCTACATGGTGGAAGCCGGCATGACGCCGCTCGAGGCCATCCGCGCCGCCACCATCCACGCAGCAAGCCTGCTCGACCAGCCGCAGCGCCTGGGGATGATCGCGCCGGGCTTTGCGGCCGACATCGTCGCCGTCGATGGCGACCCGCTGCGCGACGTGAAGGTGCTCGAGCAGGTGACATTCGTGATGAAGGACGGCGTCGTCTACAAGAAGTAAGACGCCATAGATTGCTTGTCCCAGGGCGATTCGCACCGGTGCGTGGGGCTGTTGCCTGTCCTGTCATTGGTGGTTGGATCCGCGTGGACTCCTGAGTCCACGCGGATCATGCGGACCGATACCGCCACACGCCGCAGCGCCACCTACGCCCCCACGAGGGCCGTCAACAAGTTCACTCCCCCTGCAACTCCAGCGGCGCCGACGCCACCTCTTCGTCCGGCCGCGCCAGCTGGCGCTCCCACATCTGCGCATACAAGCCCCGCGCAGCCAGCAGGCTCTGGTGCGTGCCGCGCTCCACGATCCGGCCGTGATCGAGCACGATGATCTGCTGCGCATCGGCGATCGTCGACAGCCGGTGCGCAATCACCAGCGTGGTCCGGTTCTTCGCGATCTCCTTCAACTGCGCCTGGATCGCCTGCTCCGCCTTCGAATCCAGGGCCGACGTCGCCTCGTCGAAAATCAGGATCGCCGGATTTTTCAACAAGGTGCGCGCGATCGCCACCCGCTGCTTCTCCCCGCCCGACAGTTTCAGGCCGCGCTCGCCCACCATCGTCGCATACCCGTCCGGCAGGCTCTCGATGAATTCGTGGATCGAGGCCGCGCGCGCCGCCGCGACGATGTCGGCATGGTTCGCGCCCGGCCGGCCGTAGGCGATGTTGTATTCGATGGTGTCGTTGAACAGCACCGTATCCTGCGGCACGATGCCGATCGCCGCGCGCAATGAGGCTTGCGTGACGCTGCGGATATCCTGGCCGTCGATGGCAATCGAACCCTTGTTCACGTCGTAGAAGCGAAACAGCAGCCGCGACAGGGTCGACTTGCCCGAGCCGCTGTGGCCCACCACGGCCGTCGTGGTCCCGGCGGCAATCGCGAAATCGACGTCGAACAGGATCTGGCGCTTCGGTTCGTAGCTGAACTCCACGTGCGAAAACTCCACATGCGCGCCGCGCGCCACCAGCGGCTGCGCGCCCGGCGAATCGGCCACTTCGCGGTTCTGGTCGAGCAGCGAAAACAGGCGTTCCATGTCGGCCAGGCTCTGCTTGATCTCGCGGTAGATCACGCCTAAAAAGTTCAGCGGAATGTACAGCTGGATCATGAACGAGTTGACCAGCACCAGGTCGCCCAGGGTCATGCTGCCGGCAATCACCCCTTCGGTCGCGCGCCAGAGGATCAGCGTGACGGCGGTGGCGATGATCAGCGACTGGCCCGTGTTCAGCACCGACAGCGACGTCTGCGAGCGCACCGCCGCGTTTTCATAGCTTTGCAGGCCCTGGT
>JAQGLR010000052.1 GCA_028292765.1 Massilia sp.
CGTCGCGCACGGCAATCGCCTGCTGCGGCACCGTCACCGCGTCGGACGCCCCGAGTTCGAATTGACCGCCGGCGAACATGCCGGCCTTGAGCGGCGCATTGCTCGACAGGGACGGCGGCAGGTCGACATACACCAGCGCCGTGCGCGTCTGGGCATCGATCGTCGGCGCCACCATGCGCACCTTGCCGGCGACTTCACTGCCGTTGGCCGCCTTCACGGTCACGCGGGTGCCCGGCTTGATGCGGCCGATGTCGTTCGCGGTGACTTCGGCGCGCCATTCGAGGCGGCCCTGGCGGATCAGGCGGAACATTTCCGTGCCAACCCCGACCACCGCGCCCACCGTCGCGCTGCGCGCCGAGATGACGCCGCTGTCGGGCGCCACCACCTGCGTGTACTTCAGGCGCAGGTTCTGCTGGGCCAGCGTCGCCCTGGCCGCCGCGACGCGTGCCGCTGCGGTGCGCTCGGCGGTGAGGTATTGCGTCACCTGCTGCTCGCTCATGGCGCCGGAGCTTTTCAAGGTCTGGCCGCGCCTTGCGTTGGCGGCTGCCTCGGCGGCATTCGCCTGCGCTTCCTGCAAGGCGGCGCGCGCCTGCTCGACGTCGGCATTGACCGTGTCGGCCGAGAACACGGCGAGGGTTTCGCCCTTTTTCACCACGTCGCCGACGTTCACGCGCACCTCGAGCAGGCGCAGTCCGGCCGACTCGCTGCCGATGATCGCTTCCTGCCAGGCGGCGACGTTGCCGTTGGCGCCAAGGCGCAAGGGCAGGCTGGCCGAGCTCGGGCGCGCGACCGTGACGGTCAGCGCCGGCGTGGCCGGCGCATTCTTCTTTGCGGCCTCGTCCGCGTCCTTGCTGCAGCCGGACAGGGCAACGAGGAACAGGGCAGCCGAACAGGCGATGGGCAAAAAGCGTGGTGTCGAGGAGAGCATGTGCGTGGATATCCGGGTTCCATGGTCTGGCAAGGCGGTCGCCTTGCACGCAATGGAGCAGTCTACCAAAAGGCAGGAAAAGTTGATGCGAGTTCAAGCGTTTGCGCCCGTTCCGCCCGCCCTTCGGTCAGATCCCTGGTCAGGTCCCGCCCAGGAGCAGCAGGGCCAGCGCCAGCATCAGCGTGCCGGTCATCGCCTCGATCACGCGCCATACCGCGGGACGGCCCAGCACCGACGCAAAGCGCCGCGCCCCGAGGCCGAGCGCGCTGAACCACAGGACCGAGGCGGTCATGGCGCCCAGGGCGAACGCGCCGCGCTGTTCTCCGGCCAGGCTGCTGCCGACGGCGCCGAGCAGCACCACGGTGTCGAGCCAGACGTGGGGATTCAGGAGCGAGAGGGCCAGCACGGTGGCCAGCGCCCGTTTCAGGGTCAATGCCTGCGCCTGGTTGGAAACGGCCAGCGACGCCCCGCCGCGCAGGCTGCTCGACCAGCACCGCCAGCCATACCAGGCGAGGAAGGCGGCGCCGCCGTAACGCGCCAGGGCCAGCAAGCTTGGGGACGATTCGATCAGGCTGCCCAGGCCCGACATGCCGAGCGCGATCAGCAGCACGTCGATCACGATGCAGGCGGCGACCGTGGCGAACACGTGCTCGCCGCGCACGCCGGTCCTGATGACGTGGGCATTCTGGGCGCCGATCGCCATGATGAGGCTGGCGCCCAGGATCAGCCCCTGCAAAAACACTTGTTGGAAAAACATAGCATCTCCTTAATAAGAGGGCCATTCTCCCAACCGGGCGCTTGCGATTCAATTATATTCACGATTATTAAGGATGCTTAAGAAAAACTGATCCATGAGAGTCGATCCACGCCGCAGCACCGCCTTTACCGCCGCCGTCGATACGGGCAGCCTGGAGTTGGCGGCCAGCCAGCTCGGCATCTCGCCGTCGGCCGTCTCGCAGCGCATTTCGGCCCTCGAACAGGAGTTCGGCACGCCGCTGCTGGTGCGCAGCCGTCCCTGTCGGCCCACCGTTCCCGGCATGCGCCTCCTGCAATACCTGCGCCGCAGCACCCTGCTCGAGTCCGAGTTCCTGCTCGAGATGGGCATCGATGCCGGCCCGGCGCGCGTGGCCCTGGCCGTCAACAACGACACGCTGGCGACCTGGCTGCTGCCGGTGCTGGTGCCGATCCTCGCTGCCGAAGGGCTGCTGGCCGAGTTCGTGCTCGACAACCAGGGCCATACCTTCGCCCTGCTGGAAGAGGGACGCGCCGTGGCCTGCATCGCCGGCAATGCGCAGCCCATGCACGGCTGCACCGCGACCCTGCTCGGCGTCATGCGTTACCGGATGGTGGCCTCAACCGACTTTGCCCGGCGCTGGTTCCCCGCTGGCCTGGAGCGCGAGGCCGCCGGGCGCGCCCCGGTGGTCGTGTTCGACCGCAAGGATTCGCTGCAGTCGGCCTTCCTGCTCGAGCACCTCGGCCTGCCCGAGGGCAGCTACCCCTGCCATTACGTGCCCGCCAGCGCTCCGTACGTGGACGCGATCCGGCTCGGCTTCGGCTACGGCATGCTGCCGCTCGAGCAATGCCAGGCGATGCTGGACGAGGGCAGCATGGTCGACCTGGCGCCGCGGTTGCATACCGACGTGCCGCTGTACTGGCATGCATGGCGGATCCAGCCGCAGCGCGTCGAGCGCATGGGCGCCGCGCTGGTCAGGGCTGCGCACGAGGTGCTGCTGCCGCTGGGGTGAGCTGCGCAGGCGGGCGACGCGTCTCGCGTGGCGGGCTAGAATGGGTGCTCGATGGAGGTGAAGATGAACAAGCCGCTACTGTTCGCCGCCGTGTGCGCAGGGCTGCCGGCCTGCGCCGCGCTGGCTACCCCGCCCGGTACCGAGTCCTGGGCCGCAGGCTGCGAGGTGCAGGACGGTCAGCAAAACCGTCCGCGGGACCATCCGCACCCGGCCTCGGGCGCCTTGCCGGCGCGCGCCAGCACCGGGCCCGAGCCCCAGCGCGGCACGGTCGCACCGAGCACGCGCGTGCCCTCGCATGTCGTGACGCCGTCGATGCGCGCGATGGAGCGGGCCAGCGCTGCGCGGGCGGGGAACATGACGGATGTGGATAAAAAAGCACAGAATAATTGTGCAGATACCCCGGCGCCCGGCGCACCGCAGCAGGGCACGACCAAGCCGGCTGCGGCTTGACGGCACCGGTTTGTGCAACCGGCGCGCTATGCGCACTATTATGGTGCGATGCAGCATAAATATGTCGGCCATTATCGAGGTGTCGGAGAAGTCTTACGAGAACAGGGCGCGTTGTCTCAGGGGTGCGGTAGTTTTACTGTATTGCGGCGCACAATAAATCGCGTTATATTGGAACTGTCTCCTCCAGTTTTTCTCTGAAATTCTGGATTACCGCCCGCTACCGCAAGGTACGCGGGCGTTTTTTTTTGTAGTGGCCGGGCTCGATGCAGACGTCACACGCCTTCGCCCTGAAAACTTCCCGCACGCCAGGTCAGCACCAGCGTATCGCGGTAACCGTGCCCGCCCAGCGGCTGGATCGGCGTCGACTCGTGGATCACGCGTGCGTCGTCGAGCAGCAGCAGGGTCCACGGTTCCGTCATCGTGAAGCGCAGGCCGCGCGGACCATCCGCTTCGAACATGCGCGTCTCGCCGCCCTTGATGCCGCTCCGCCCAATCAGGATCACGGCCACGAAATCGACGCCGTCGCGGTGCGCGCCTTCCGGCGTCGGGCGGCCGATGCCGTCGGCAGTATCGATGCGGAACTGGTGCGCTTCCACATGCCAGGGCCGCGCATTCCGCACGCTCGAATTCCGCACGCTCGAGCAGACGGCGCCGAGCGCGCGCAGCAGGCGTTCCCATGCGGGTTGCGCGATCGTCGCCGGCTCGATCGGCTCGAACAGGCGGTGCATGCCGCCGTGCAGGGCGTTGTATTCGACCGGCTGCCAGTGCGCGCGGTGCGGCGTCTGCGCCAGCGTCGTGCCGTCGTCGATGAAGCAGGAGTGGCGCCGCCGCCGGTAGCGGCCGCCGTCCTTCAGGTAGTTGTCCAGTTCAAGGTGGTCCCAGCTCGGCGCGAGGGCCGCCAGCTCATCGAGCGTGCAGCCGGCCAGCCCGGCGACATCGGCAGGGCGCAGCAGGCCATAGCCGTCGCCTTGCAAGGCTTCATGGAGGCGGGAAGGATCGGTATAAAGTGGTTCAGGTGAGGTCATGGCCGGTAGCCTAGCATTTTAAGGATTGACTTGACAGCATGGCCTACCAGGTTTTGGTGAAGCTCACGCGCAGCGTGCGCGGCTCGATCGGATGGAAGTGGATGTCGTCGCGCGGCCCGGCTTCGCCGGCCAGCTGCGAGGCGTAGTAATAGTCGATGGCCGAATCGCGCCGGTTGGCGAGATTGAAGACTTCGAGCTCGACCTGCATCGCCTTGCCGATCCGGTAGCCGATGCGGCCGTTGAGCGTGGTGCTGGCCTGCGAGCGCACGCTGTCGTCCTCGATCAGCGGACGCGGGCCGAAGTAGCGCAGGCGCAGCGCGCCCGACCACGGGCCGGCCTTGTCCACGGTCAGCGCGAGTTGGCCCACGCCCTCGACCGCGCCCGGAATCCGCTCCCCACCTGCCGAGCGCGCACGCGCAAGCGCCGCGTCGAAGTCGACCGACAGCCATTTCAGGGGCCGCCAGTAGTTCGAGAATTCGATGCCGTAACGGCGGCTGGCGTCGCCGGCCTCGGTCATGCCGGCGTCGCCGATGTAGCTCAGTTCGGAGTCGAAGTCGAGCCGGTACAGCGACACGGCCGTCTGCATTTTCGGGATCGCTTCCGTACGCAGGCCGAATTCCATGCCGCGCGAGCGCACCAGGCCCGGCGCGCGCTCGATCGCTTCCATGGTCGCCGGATCGATCGAAGCGGTCGTGCCGCGTGCGTCGTTGCTGTGGAAGCCGTGGCCATAGTTGAGATACAACTCGGTGGAGGCCAGCGGCGCCAGGATCAGGCTGAACGACGGGCTGAGCTGCGTATCGTGCGCGCGGCCGGAATTGGCCGCAAGGTCGCTTTTTACATTGAAGCGGTAGCGGTCGGCGCGCAGGCCGGCCACGGTGCGCACGACCGTGTTCCAGCGCGTGGCGCTTTCCATGAACAGCGCACCGCTGGTCTCGACGATGTGGTCTGCGCGCGTGGTCGACAGCACCCGGCGCGCACGCGTGCTCTGCAGGGCATTGAAGATGTTGTCGTTCTGGACGCGCGCGCCGAACGTCAGGTCCGAGGCCATGGTCTCGCCGCGGTGCAGGTGCAGGGTGTGGGTGGCGTCCAGGCCGCTGGTGACGCGCCGGTCCGGCTGGGCGAACTGGTCGCCGTTGACCGGGTCGTCCATGAAATACGTAAAATTCGAGAACAAATCGAGCTGGTTGCGGATCACGTAGGCGCTGAGCTTCGTCGCCGCGTCCGCGCCCGTCTGGCGCCACACTCCCGATACGCTGTAGCGGCGCGCGTTGCCGCCATCGGTCTCGTCGACCGCATCGAAGCGCCCGAGCCTGCCATTCTCGACCGCGCGCAGCGGGATCTGGTCGGTCGCGTTCCACCGGCCGCGATAGGCCATCGCCGTCACGCTCCAGCCGTTGTTCGCATAGCCGCGGCTGTAGCGCAGCACGCCGTTGACCTTGCGGTAGTCGTCGGGCCGCGTCCAGGGGCCATCGTTGCGCATCCCTTCCAGCGCGTACAGCAGCGTGCCGCCGGCCGCATCAAGCGAGCCGGCCAGCAGCGCGCGCGCAAACCCGTTCTCCCCGAGCGTGGCGCTGGCGACGTCTTTCACCAGCCGGTTCGCGTAGCCGATCTCGGCGTTGCCGGCCGAGGAAAAGTCGCCGCTGCGCGCCGAGTACGGCCCCTTCTTGTAGTCGAGGCGGCCGACCAGTTCGGGAATCACGAAGTTGACGTCGGTCCAGCCCTGGCCGTGCGCGTGGCTGCGCTGGTTGACCGGCATGCCGTCGACCCAGGTGGCGAGTTCGGTGCCGTGGTCGAGGTTGAAGCCGCGCAGGTAGAACTGATTGGCTTTACCCTCGCCGCTGTGCTGGCTGGCGATCAGGCCCGGCATCGCCTCCAGCATCTCGCCCGGACGGTAGGTGGTGCGCGCGGCCAGTTCCTTCTGGCCGACCGTGCCG
>JAQGLR010000413.1 GCA_028292765.1 Massilia sp.
CTTCCATGATCTTGGCGTTTTGAGTGAGTTGAATCGAACCTTCGATTATACCCCAGTCGCCCGAAGCTCCTTGCCCCTGCACTTGCCGCTGCCGTATCATCGCGCGGTTCCCATCCCGAGATCCCCCATGCGTTATTCATTCCCTTGCCAGATCGCCATCGTCCCCCTTGTCCTCGCGGTCCTGGGCGCGCCGGCGCTGGCCTCGAAGCCTGCCCCCAGCGGGACGACGGCCGTGCTGGCCGTGCTCGAAACCACCGACCTGCATTCGAACGTGGTCGGCTACGATTATTTCAAGCTGGCGGCCGAGCCATCGATCGGCCTCGACCGCACGGCCAGCCTGGTCGCGCAGGCGCGCGCCGAGTATGCCAACACGCTACTGTTCGATAACGGCGACACCATCCAGGGCAATGCGCTGGCCGACTACCAGGCCCTCGTCAAACCGCTGCGCTGCGACCAGACCCTCGGCATCTACAAGGTGATGAACGCGCTGAAGTACGACGGCTCCTCGATCGGCAACCACGAATTCAACTACGGCCTCGCTTTCCTCAGCCAGGTGACCGGGCGCCGGTTCCAGGTTTCTGGTGTGGACCACTCCCGTCGCTGCGCCGGCCCGGCCTTCCCGCAGGTGCTGGCCAACGTCTACAGCGTCAAGACCAACAGGCCACTGTTCGAGCCCTACCGGATCATCGAGAAGCGTGTCAGGGCGCAGGATGCGAACGGGCGCCCGGTCACGGCGACAGTCAAGGTGGGCATCATCGGCTTCACGCCGCCCGCCATCATGTCGTGGGACAAGCGCCACCTGGAGGGCAAGGTGTACACGACGGGCGTGGTGGAAGCGGCGCGCAAGTACGTGCCCGAGATGCGCCGCAAGGGCGCCGACATCGTGGTTGCGATCTCGCACGGCGGCCTCGACGCCAGCCCCTACACGCAGCACATGGAAAACGCGAACTGGTACCTGGCGCAGGTGCCGGGTGTGGACGCGATGCTGCTCGGGCACTCGCACCAGCTGTTCCCGAACGCCGCCAGCAGCGCGCCGCAGTTCGCCTTGCCCGGCGTGGACAAGGCCAGGGGCCTGGTGCATGGCGTGCCGACCGTGATGGCCAACCTGTGGGGCAAGCACCTGGGCGTGATCGCGCTGCACCTGCGCGCGGACGGGCGCCGCTGGCGCATCGAAAAGGACAGGACGCTGGTCGAGGCGCGCAGCGCCCAGAACGCCGACAAGAGCTTCGTGGCCGCCGACCCGAAGGTGCTCGAGCTCATCCGGGAAGAGCACGAGGCGACGATCCGTTACGTGAAGACCCCGGTCGGCAGCAGCGATTTCCGCATGACGACCTATTTCGCCGATGTCGGCGATACCTCGGCCATCGCCGTCGTCAACGCGGCGCAAACGCGCTATGTGAAGAAGTACGTCGAGGCGAACCTGCCGCAGTACGCGCAGCTCCCCGTGTTGTCGATGTCGGCGCCGTTCAAGAGCGGTTCAGCCGGCGCCTTCGACTTCACCGATGTCCCGGCCGGGAACCTGGCGCTGAACAACGCGGCCGACCTGTACCTGTACCCGAACGCGCTGTACGCGGTGAAGGTGGACGGCGCGCTTTTGCGCGCCTGGCTCGAGACCTCGGCACGGCGCTTCAACACGATCGACCCGGCCAGGCCCGAACCCCAGGAGCTGGTCAACGCGACCGTCCCGAGCTACAACTTCGATACCCCGACCTCGAGCGAGATCAGCTACGAGATCGACCTCACCCGGCCGCCGGGCCAGCGCATCCGCCACCTCGCGCTGCGCGGCGTACCGGTGACCCCGCAGCAGGAGTTCATCGTCGCCACGAACAACTACCGCGCCAGCGGCGGCGGCAACTTCCCGGGCCTGGACGGCAGCAAGACCGTGCTCGCCTCGCCCGACACCAGCCGCGACGTGCTGATCGGGTATGTCCGCGACGTCAAGCAGCTCACGCGCGCGCAGCATGGCGTGGCGCGCAGCTGGCGTTTCACGAAGGTGGCGACCGCCGGGCCGGTGGTATTCCATTCGGCGCCCGGCATGCTGGACCTGGCCAGGGACGCGGGGCTCGGGAACGTGAGCCTGCTGCGCGCCGACGATGGCCTCGGCAAGGGGTTCGCGCTGTACGCGGTCGACCTGTCGAAATGATGCGGGCGGCGCTGTTGCTGGCGGCGGCCTTGTCGGGCGGCCCGGTTGCGGCCGGGCCGCCGCCCGACGCGCCGCAGGTGGACGCGCCGGACCGGGCCGCGGCGCGGGATGCCTACCGGCTCGGGCTGATGCATCGCAATGGGGAGCGTGTGCCGAAGGACGCGGCGCGTGCCGCATCCCTGATCGGGATCGCGGCGCAGGGACAGTTGCCGGCAGCGATGTTCACGCTGTCGAACATGCTGGCTGCGGGGGAGGGTGTGGCGCGGGACGAGCTTGCTGCGCGGCGCTGGCTGGAAGACGCGGCGGCGCTGGGCTATCCAGCCGCCTTGCAGCAACTGGCCTTGACGGAACCGGATCCGCGCAAGGCGGAATTGCTGATGCGGCAGGCGGGGCATGCCTTGCAGCACAGGGGGCAGGAGCCATAACGGTAGTCACGCAGGGTGACGGGTCCCCCGTCCATCCCGCGGGCCTACCCCCGTGCGGCCGCCATGGTCGACATCTCGTCCGCCGCAATCGCCGCCAGGTCCACCAGCGCCTGCAGCTCCGCCGCGCGCAGCTTGCGCGGTTCGCGGTCGATCACGCACAGGGTTCCCATCGCCATGCCGGAGCGGTCGTGCAGCGGCACGCCGGCGTAGAAACGGATGTGCGGGTCGGCCAGCACCAGCGGGTTGCCGGAAAAGCGGGCGTCGGCGCTCGCGTCTTCGACGACAAACGGCGCATCGTTCAGGATCGCGTGCGAGCAGAAGGCCCACTCGCGCGGGGTCTGCTGCTGCACCAGGCCGATCCGCGCCTTGAACCACTGGCGCTTCGAGGTCAGCAGCGAAATGAGCGCGATCGGCGAATCGGTCACCATCGAGGCGAGGCGCACGATCCGGTCGAAGCGCTCCTCGCCGGGACTGTCCACCATGTTGGATGCCGCCAGGGCAGCCAGGCGATGCGCTTCGTCGGGCGTCGCCGGATACGACGCGTCCGCCACAAGCAGGTATTCGGGATCGGTCGGCGTCGGCAGCACGCGCCGCTCGTCGGCGCCGGCCTGTCCGCTCACCTTGTTCATCAGGGCGCGGATGTGGCTCTGGCGCGTGCGGCGATGGCCGCCCGGCGTTTTCCATGACTCGATGGCGCCGCTTTCCATCCAGAGCTGGACCGTACTGGTCGCCACGCCAAGCATGCGCGCGGCCTCGCTCGTAGTCAGGATCGGATCCTCTTCTATGAAATTGCTGTTCATCAATATTCCTACAGTTTCTCGGAGTATAGCTGATTTGATGAATGTAGCTAAAACTCCACGCTCACCGACAGGAAGTCATGTGAATGCCGGCGAATCGATCAATTTCAGTTGCAGATATAAAAAGATTCGACCGTGACTAGTGATTGCTTTCCTCAAATGCTGCTGGTATTTAAGTCAGCGCCAAACGCGTGGCCGCGGCCTGGCCGCTTGCCGCTTGTGCGCGGCGGGCAGGCATGCCGGGGTCGTCCAGCTTGAAGGTGCTGACCACCTCGGCCAGGCGCCTGGCCTGTTCCTGCATCGATTCGGCGGCGGCTGCCGCTTCCTCGACCAGCGCGGCGTTCTGCTGCGTGACACTGTCCATGTCGACGATGGCGCTGTTGACCTGTTCGATGCCGGCGCTCTGTTCCTCGCTGGCGTTGGCGATGTCGGCCATGATGGTCGTGACCTGCTCGATGCTGCGCACGATCTCGTTCATGGTGGCGCCCGCGCGGTCGACCTGCCTGGCGCCGGCGGCGACGTTGTTCACCGAATCGACGATGAGCGTCTTGATTTCCTTGGCTGCGGCGGCCGAGCGCTGCGCGAGGTTGCGCACTTCGCCGGCGACGACCGCGAAGCCGCGGCCCTGTTCGCCCGCGCGCGCCGCTTCCACTGCCGCGTTCAGCGCCAGGATATTGGTCTGGAAGGCGATGCCGTCGATGACGCTGATGATGTCGACGATCTTGCGCGAGGAGTCGTTGATCGAGCCCATCGTGGTGACCACTTCGGCGACCACCGCCCCGCCTTCGCCGGCAATCGCGGCGGCGCTCTTCGCCAGCCGGTTCGCTTCCCGGGCATTGTCCGCATTCTGGCGCACGGTCGAGGTCAGTTCTTCCATCGAGGAGGCGGTTTCTTCGAGCGAGCCGGCCTGCTGTTCGGTGCGCGCCGACAGATCGGCGTTGCCGCTGGCGATTTCGTTCGCCGCCACGCCGATGGCACCGGTCCCGACGCGTACGTGGCCGACGATCCCGGCCAGTGCCTGCGTCATGCCGGCGAGCGCGCGCAGCAGGTCGCCGGTTTCGTCGCGCGTCTCGTTCGAGCCGCGGCTGGTGAGGTCGCCGCGCGCCACGCGCTGGGCAAAGCCGACGGCCTGGCGCAGCGGCACCGTGATCGAGCGGGAGATGAACCAGGCGCAGGCAAGGCCCAGCAACAGGGCGGCGGCGCCAAGGCCGATCAGCAGCACGCGGGTGTTGTCGTAAGAGTCGAGGATACCGGCGGCGACGCCGTCGGTATCCTCGATCTGCATCGCGGCCAGCTTGTTCATCTCGGCCAGGAAGACGGTGGTGTTCGGCAGCACCTGCTCGTTGTAGATCCTGCCGGCGCCCTCGACGTCGCCTTCATTCTTGGCCTTGAACAGGGCGGCGCGCGCGTTCAGGTAGGGGTCGCGCCTGGCCTTGACGACCTTGAACTGCTCGACCACGGCCGGGTTGCGCAGGGAGGCCTCGATGGCGACCTGCAGTTCGGTCGAGCGGGCTGACACCTGCTTCATGCGCGCCTCGACGCTGCCGATGACGGCGGTGTCGGAAGCGACATACGCGGTCTGCAGCATGGCGCTGTTCAGTTCGACCAGTTTGCCCCACTCGGCGACGTTGCGCTGATTCTGGATGCTGGTATCGACCAGGCGGTGCGTCAGGTCGCCGGCCGCCTGCATGCGCACGATGGCGGTGATGGTCACGGCCAGCAGCAGCGCCAGGACGATGGCAAATCCGATGCCGAGGCGGGCACCGATCTTGAGGTTCTTCACGTGGATTTCCTTCCGGGTGGCGGGCCGTGCCGCGCTGGACAAAGGGATGCGCCGGGGTGAGGGTCACGCCGGCAGCGATACCTGGAGTATAGCAGCGGGGGCATCGAAAAAGATGCCATGCGGCAAATATGCAACATCCGTGTGTTGTGGATTTTGCAATGGCCGCCCGTAGGAAGGTGGCTGGAAGGAGCGGTCGCGCGGGTGCGGTCGGGGATACGAGCGAGTGGGTCGTCAGTGCAGCTGTTTCTTCTCCGGCTGCACGAGGATGAACGGGTGCACCACCGAGGCCCACAGGACAATGTCGCCGACGGCCCAGGTCTCGGCCTGCAGGTCGGACACCTTGGCCACCTTGCCTTCACGCATCCAGCGCGCAATGCTCTCCTTGTCGTCGTGCGAGACGCGCAGGGCGACATCGATCAGGTCGAGTTCTTCGCTGACATAGATGACGTTGCCTTGCGCGAAGTGGCGCTCCAGCTCATCCCATCGGATGCGGCCGGTTTCGCGGTTGATCTTGTCGTGCAGTTCGGTATCGCGCTCTGGATTAGTTACTAGTGGCCTGGTTTTCATGCGCTCTATTCAATGTGTTCAGATGAGGTCGACCGTCGGGACGGGCGAACCCGCCCATGTTAACCGATAGGCCGGTCCCTTGCGCACGTTTCCCACCAGGGCGGGGCGGAAGCAGGCAAGGTTGGTGCCCTCCGCGCGCCGCACGCTGGGGTAGATGATGCCCATCGAGCCGCTCTCGAGCAGCTCGGCGGCCAGCAGCTGGGAGGCGACGTAGCTGCGCGGATCGAGGCATCTGGCGAAGCTGCGCACGCCGCGGATGTCGTGGAAGCTGCCGTTGAAGTCGGCCAGCAGCGCCTGGTAAGCGACGCTGTCGTCGAAGCGCCCGATTTCCTGGTACTCGACCGCCTTGTGGAAGCACACCTCGGCCAGCGCCGTCTCGGGTTCGAAAGCGCAGTACCAGGCGCCGCGCTCGCCGTCGTTGAAGCGGCTGCCTTCGGGGCGGGCATAGGTGTAGGCGGCATTGATGATGCGGAACTGCGGCACGCCGAAGACCAGTTCGTCGATGCCGATGCCGGGCAACAGGCCGGCCTCGCCGCGCAGGCGCTCGTTGGTCGCGTTATCGAGGTCGAACAGGTCGCGCAGGGTGGCGTCGTCGTCGGCCAGGGGCGCCAGCACCGAATCCTCCATGTCGGCAAAGCGCGACGGGATCAGGCGGCAGGTATCGAACTGGCGCAGGCTCGTCGATTTTGGCACGGGCGGCAAGATCAGAGGCCTCCGCGGCGCGCGTCCAGCAGCTTGCGTACCGTTTGCATGGCCAGCAGGCCGCCGCCGAGCATGCAGGCGAGCGGCGTGCGGCCGCCGAAAATCACGTTGCTGTTGGGGAGCATCACCCATTCGTCGGCCAGCTTGTCGCCGTACAGGATGTGCAGGGCCTTGTAGATGCCAAGCAGGTAGGAGATGCGGGTGATGCGGTCGACTTCGAGCACCCGGCCAGGGTTCTTTTTCCAGTCGTAGTAGCTCGAGGCGGACAAGCCGCCAAGCAGTTCGCGCGCATCGTCGTCGCGCAGTTGCCAGGCGGCGGCCAGCTTGAAAAAGCCGGTCAGCGCCGCTTTCGAGAGGCGCTCGCGTTCGGCGCGGGAATTCAGGTCCACCAATACCGCCGGTTCAAAGCGGCTCTTCGGGTAGGAGTAAGCAAGATTCGTAGCGGGATTCATGGAGTCCTCCGTTTCTGGAGTGTTTATACTCCGTTTCAGGACCCAACGCAACTGCCAGTTGTCAAGCCGGCGGCTGCATGCCAGAATCACTGCGAATTGCTAAAAAGAAAAGGTTATTCCATGCGTTGGCGCTCGGCGGGTCTTGTTCTGGTAGTGGCGATGGTCATTGGCGCGGTGGCGCTCGCGCTCGCGCGTGGCTCGCGCGCGACGCCGCTCGAGCTGCGGCAGCAGGTGATGCAGGCCGAACGGGCCTTTGCCGCAACCCTGGCCAGGCACGATTTCGAGGCGTTCACGGGCTTCCTGTCGCGCGAAGCCGTGTTCATGAGCCCGGCAGGACCGCAGCGCGGCAAGGACGCGGTGGCCTCGGGGTGGCGTGGCTATTTCGACCAGCCGGCGGCGCCGTTTTCGTGGGAGCCGGATGAAGTCGAAGTGCTGGCGTCGGGGACGCTGGCGTTCAGCAGCGGGCCGGTCAAGGATGCGGCGGGCAAGCAGGTGGGCCGCTTCAATTCGGTCTGGCGGCTGGAAGGGCCGGGGACGTGGCGGGTGGTGTTCGATCGCGGGTGCGATTGCGGCAGGTAGGGTGGGCGCGGCCGGCGTAGGCGCCCCGTGCCCACGCGGAATAACGAGCAGACGGTATCTACGCCGGTTCGGCGTGCTCCACCAGCAACTGCACCTTCGTCACGCCGTTGTACTCGTTCGCGTCCAGCCTGAACGCGACCCGGGCGCGGTCGCCCAGCCCGTCGGTGCGGCCGAACCAGATCGCGTCATAGCGCCGGCCATTCTTTTCCAGCAGCAACTTCAGGTGCTTTTCCTTCAGGATTCGCTGGCTCAGCACGCGGAATTCGTCGCAGAACACCGGCGGCGCGAAGCCCAGGCCCCAGACCTGGCCATCCATCAGCTCGATGAAGGAGGTGCAGTAGAACTCGTCCTCGAGCGGCCCGTCGGTTTCGATCACGCGTTCCAGCTGGGCCTGGGTCAGCCAGGCCCGGCCCACGGCCTCGAAGGCCTGCGAAAACGCGTCGAACGACTCCGACTTGATCGTCAGGCCCGCCGCCATCGCGTGGCCGCCGAACTTGTCGATCAGGCCCGGCACGCGCTTGGACACCAGGTCCAGCGCGTCGCGCATGTGAAAGCCCGGGATCGAGCGTCCCGAGCCCTTGATCAGCCCCGGCCCGCCCGGCGCGAAGGTGATCGTCGGCCGGAAAAACTTTTCCTTCAGGCGCGACGCGACGATGCCGATCACGCCCTGGTGCCAGCTGTCGTCGAACACGGCAATGGTGCTGGAATCAGCCGGCTCGAAGGCGTCCAGGTGCAGCAGCGCGGTGTCCTGCATCTCGGCCTCGATCTCGCGGCGTTTCAAATTGATTTCGTTGAGCTGCTGGGCGATCGCCCAGGCGCGGCCCTCGTCGTCCGTGATCAGGCATTCGATCCCGAGCGACATGTCTTCCAGCCGCCCGGCGGCGTTCAGGCGCGGGCCGACGGCAAAGCCGAGGTCGAACGGCGAGGCGCAGCGCGCTTCGCGACCGGCGACCCGGAACAGCGCCGCCACGCCCGCATGCATGCGGCCGGCGCGCATGCGCTTGATGCCCTGGGCGACCAGGATGCGGTTGTTGGCGTCGAGTTTCACCACGTCGGCCACCGTGCCCAGGGCGACCAGGTCGAGCAGGTTGTCGAGTTTCGGCTGGGTCTGGGCGTCGAACACGCCCCTGCGGCGCAGTTCGGCGCGCAGCGCCAGCAGCACGTAGAACACCACGCCGACACCGGCCAGGTGCTTGCTCGGGAAGCCGCACTCGGGCTGGTTCGGGTTGACGATCACGCGTGCCGGCGGCAATGCATCCCCCGGCAGGTGGTGGTCGGTGACGACGACTTCGATGCCGCGCCGGTTGGCCTC
>JAQGLR010000458.1 GCA_028292765.1 Massilia sp.
TGTCTCAAGCGCGCACCGGCGCCCGCGCCCTGGTCCGGCTCCAAACCAGCCGCAGTCCCAGCAGCACGATCACGATCGCCGCGAACAGCGCCGGCTGCGCCAGGTTGTTCTTGGCCGCCTTCATCCACCAGAAATGCAGCACCGCCAGCGGCGCGATCAGGTAGCTCAGCCGGTGCAGCCACTGCCAGCGCTTGCCCCCCAGGCGCTTGATCAAGCCGTTGGTGCTCGTCACCGCTAACGGAATCAGCAGCACGAAGGCGGTAAAGCCGACCAGGATGAACGGGCGCTTGGCGACGTCGCGCAGCATGGCCGCGATATCGAAGAAATGGTCGAACCAGAGGAAGGCGATGAAGTGCAGCAGCGCGTAGAAGAAGGTGAACAGGCCCAGCATGCGCCGCAGTTTTATGAGCCAGTTCCAGCCTGTCAGGCGCCGCAGCGGCGTCACCGCCAGCGTGATGCAGAGCAGGTATAAAGCCCAGTCGCCGGTTTCATGGGTGATGTATTCGAGCGGATCGACCGGCACCTGGCGCAACACGAGCCAGAATCCCCACAAGAACGGCAGCAGCGCCGCGACGAACACGGCGCCCTTGATGAGCGAGAGCTGTTTTATGGAAGGATTAGGCGCCATCAATCAAAAGAATTTTTTCAGGTCCATGCCGGCATACAGGGACGCGACTTCCGGATAGCCGTTGAACATGAGCGTGTCGCGCTTGCGCTTGAAGAAGCCATCCTCGCCGATGCGCCGTTCGGTCGCCTGCGACCAGCGCGGGTGATCCACCTTCGGGTTCACGTTCGAATAGAAGCCGTATTCCGACGGCGCCGACACGTTCCAGGCGGTTTTCGGCATGTCGCGCGTAAAACGGATGCGCACGATCGACTTGGCCGACTTGAAGCCGTACTTCCAGGGCACCACGAGCCGGACCGGCGCCCCGTTCTGGTTCGGCAGCACCTGGCCGTACATGCCGACGGTGAGCAGCGCCAGCGGATGCATCGCTTCGTCGATGCGCAGGCCCTCGACGTACGGCCAGTCGAGCACGCCGCTCCTCAGGCCCGGCATCTGCTTCGGATCGGCCAGGGTGGTGAATTCGACAAATTTCGCGTTGCCAGTCGGCTCGACCTGCTTCACCAGGTTCGACAGCGAGTAACCAACCCAGGGAATGACCATCGACCAGCCTTCGACGCAGCGCAGGCGGTACACGCGCTCTTCCAGCGGCGCGAGTTTGATCAGGCTGTCGATGTCGAGCCGCATCGGCTTTTTCACCTCGCCGTCGACCAGCACCGTCCAGGGGCGCGTTTTCAGGGTGTGCGCGTTCTCGGCGGGGTCGCCCTTGTCGAGGCCGAACTCGTAGAAATTGTTGTAGCCGGCCGCATCCTTGAACGGAGTGCGGGGCTCGGTGGTGGACAGGGCGGGATTGGCCCTGGCGGCCAGCTTCTGGCCGGCCGGGGTTTGGGCGAAGGCTTCGCGATTCGCCATTTCCCACAGCGCGCCGCCGACGGCCGCGCCGGCGGCCATCCTGGCGATGAATTTGCGCCGCTCTTCGTACACCTCACGCGGCGTGATTTCAGAGGCAAGCGGCGGATTCACGCCGTCGCGGGCGGGTTTGATAAGCATCGCTGAACTCCAGGCAGTTGAATCGCCAAGATACACGATTTCGTCAAATTGCCTTGCCGCGCAGCCTGGCGCACTGCGCGGCCGGGGCACCGCCATTCGGCAGGCGACTCCCGGCCGCCCTGCCCTGCCGTGCCCGATCAGCGATTCCGGCTCACCCGCCACACGGTGTTGGCCAGGTCGTCGGCGACGATGAGCGCGCCGCGCGGATCGACCGTCACGCCCACCGGCCGGCCGCGGGTTTTACCATTGGCATCGCGGAAGCCGGTCACGAATTCGACCGGGGTACCGGAAGGCTGCCCGTTATTGAAGGGCACGAAGATGACTTTGTAGCCGACAGGATCGGGACGGTTCCAGCTGCCGTGTTCCCCGACAAACGCCCCCTTGGCAAACTGTTCGCCCATGGCCGGCACCGAAAAATCGAGGCCGAGCGCGGCGACGTGCGCCCCCAGGCTGTAATCGGGCTTGATGGCGGCGGCGACCTTTTTCGGATCTTGCGGCATGACACGGGCGTCGACGTTCTGGCCCCAGTAGCTGTATGGCCAGCCGTAGAAGCCGCCTTCGCGCACCGAGGTCAGGTAGTCGGGCACGAGGTCCGGGCCGATTTCGTCGCGTTCGTTGACCACGGCCCACAGCTGCCTGGTTTCCGGGTTGATCGCCAGCGCCGTCGGGTTGCGCAGGCCCGTCGCGAACGGTTTATGGGCGCCCGTTTCGACGTCGATCTGCCATACCAGGGCGCGGTCGAGTTCCGCTTCCATGCCGCGCTCGGTGATATTGCTGTTCGAGCCGATACCCACGTAAACAAAACGCCCGTCGGGGCTGATGGTCATCGCCTTCGTCCAGTGGTGATTGATCTCGGACGGCAGCTTGGCGATGCTCTTCGGCGCGCCGCTGGCCTTGGTCTGGTTTTCCTGGTAGTCGAAGCTGACCAGCTCGCCCTGGTTGGCGACGTACAGCTTGTTGTTGGCAAACGCCAGGCCGTAAGGCGCATCCAGGTTGTCCGCAAAGACGGTTTGCAGCTCGTATTTGCCGTCGCGGTCGGCATCGCGCAGCAGGGTCAGGCGATTGCCGCCCTTGACCTTGGTATTGCCCTGCGCCTTGATGTAGCCGGCGATCACATCCTTGGGTTTCAGTTTGGCCGCCTTGCCGCCGCGGCCTTCCGCCACGATGATGTCGCCATTCGGCAGGACCAGGGTCTGGCGCGGAATCTGCAGGCCAGTCGCGATCGCCGTGATGCTGAAGCCGGCCGGCACCGTCGGCTTTTGATCGCCCCAGAGGGCCGGCTCCGCGATTTTCATGCTCGGCAACATGCCGCGGTGCGGCTCCGGCAGTGTCGGATCCCCGCCGTAGGCGAGCGGGCCGCCGCTGTTGTTGTCGCACGCGCCAAGCAGGAGCGTCAAGCCGATCAGGCCCAGTGTATTCACGCGCTTCATTGCACAGCTCCGGTACGTGGTTGGAATCCGATCCAGGCAGCCACGAAGGCCAGCACGGTGACGATGATCGACAACACCAGACCGGACGGCATGACCGCCCAGGCATCCTTCGCATGCTGGAAGGCATTGATCACGCCCAGCACGAAGGTCGCCAGCAGCACCACGAAGTAGACCAGTGGCTGCCCGCCCTTGCGCGGTGCCCGCACCAGGTTGACCAGCGCGAACAGCAATGCGAACCCGCAGAACACCATCGCGCCGGCGATCAGCCAGGATGCGAAGTTGCTCCACTGAATCTGGTAGGTCTGGAAATAAGCGATGTCACTTAGCAATGCACCAAGAAACAGCGGGGCGGTCCCGCCAAGCAGGATTGCATGCAGAGCGCCCGGCGGGCTTCGATAAGCCGGGTTGGCCGTGGTGAGGGTAGACATGCATCGTCCTTGATATGATTGAAATTGCCACAAATCATATCAAATATATGCATGGTACGTATGAGGCCGTTTCCAAGCGGCATTTCTGTGAACTTCGCTGGCAAACCGGCGGCCGCGCGCACGGCGCGCGGCCGCTTAGAGCTCCCCGTAGGAATGCAGGCCCGACAGGAACATGTTCACGCCGATGAAGGCGAAGGTCGTCACCAGCAGGCCCACCACCGCCCACCAGGCCGCCACACGCCCGCGCAGGCCGCTCATCAGGCGCATGTGCAGCCAGGCGGCGTAGTTCAGCCAGACGATCAGCGCCCAGGTTTCCTTCGGGTCCCACGACCAGTAGCCGCCCCAGGCTTCGGCCGCCCACAGGGCGCCTAAAATGGTGGCGACCGTGAAGAAGGCAAAGCCGACCGAAATGGACTTGTACATCACGTCGTCCAGCACCTCTAGACTCGGAATGCGGTCGGCCAGGATGCCGTGCGATTTCAGCAGGTAGGCGCTGCCGACCATGGCGGCCAGCGCAAAGGTGCCGTAGCCGATGAAATTGGCCGGCACGTGGATCTTCATCCACCAGCTTTGCAGCGCCGGCACCAGCGGCTGGATGGCGGCCGCGTCGCGCGACACCGTGTACCAGAGCAGGAAGGCGACGGCGGCGCCGATAATCAAGAGCACGAAGGCGCCCAGCTGGCGCGTCGCATAATGTTCTTCGTAATACAGGTAGAACAGCGCCGTGATCAGCGCGAACAGGATGAATACTTCGTACAGGTTCGACACCGGGATGTGGCCGATGTCCGGCCCGATCAGGTAGGACTCGAACCAGCGCACCATCATGCCCGTAAAGCCCAGCACCACGGCGGCCCAGCACAGGCGCGAAGCGATGGTGCCGCCCGCATCCGAGCGTGCCAGCAGGCCGATCCAGTAGAACACGGTCGAGAACACGAACAGCGCGCTCATCCACAGGATGGCCGACTGGCTCGACAGCATGTACTTCAGGAAGAATTTTTGTTCCGCGGCGGCCAGCGAGCCGTCGTACAGCGACACCGCCCACAGCGACAGCAGGGCCACCAGCGGAATCAGCCAGCGTACCGGCTTCCAGTGCCAGCCGAGCGCCGCGAAGGTGGGCGCGGTGAGCAGCAGGATGACGCGCTCGTAGCCGTCCATGTAGGCGGCGTAGCGGTTCAGGGCGAACAGGGCCGCCCCCAGCAGCGCCGCAGCGAACAACCAGTCGATGGCGTTCAGGCGGCGGAAATAGCCGGGCGCCTCTTTATAGATCACGCCAGGGTTCGGTCGGGATGCTTCCATGCTTGTCTCCAGTACTTTTTAATCGCGTTCGCGGTCTCGGCAACGCCTGCCAAGCTTACGCCGATTGCGGCAGCTTCGCTGCCAGCTCGGCGAACTCTTTTTCGAAGTCCAGTGTCTTGCGCTGGGTGCTCATCGCCATCAGCGCATGGGCTCCGTTTTCATCCTTGCGCACCCACACCCACAGCCGCCGCTCGCGGATATAGAACATTGCGAAGATGCCGGCGACCAGCAGCGTGCAGCCGAGGTAGACGATCTTCTTGCCCGGCGAGCGCGTCACCTGCAGCACCGAGGCTTTCACTTCGTTGAACTCTTCCAGCTGCAGGTAGACCGGGGCGCCGTAGAAGAAGCTGTCCGACAGCGCATTGGTCGCCAGCTGCAGGAAGCGCGCCTGCGTGTCGCTGCCTTCGACCGGCGCCTCGCCGTCGCGTGCGCGCGCGGCCTGCCACAGGTCCCACAATACGCCATTGAGCATCTTGATGAAGACGCCGGCCGCCTTTTCCTGCTCGGCCGCCGGAATCTTTTCCAGGAACTGGGCCACCGCGACAAAACCGCCCGCCGTGCCGTCGCCGGCGAACATGCCCAGCGTGCGTTCGGCCGACTCGCGCAGCTGCTCGCTGAAGTCGGGCTGGGCGCCCTGCCCCGGCGACACGGCGCGCGCCGCATAGCGACGTGCCGCTTCCGCGCGCAAGACTGGATCGGCCAGCGCCGCACGCAGGCGCATCCATTCGCGCACGCCGTGCTTGTCGTCGGCGGGAATGCGCAGGAAGCGGAAGGCCTCGTTCGGATTATCGCGCACGCCGGCCAGGTACATCTGTGCACCTTCGAGCGTCACCGGCTGCATGTAATTCATGAATTCGCGCGCCTGGCCGGTCTGGTCGCGCAGTTTATATTGCACGCTCGGGCCGACGTTTTTCAAATCCTTGTTGTCCGCGCTCTTCGCGGCCGAGCCCGAGGCCTTGCCGAGCGTGGCGGCGAACTGTTCGTTCAGCGACTGCCCTTTGGTCACCGCGCGCGGGTCGTTGACCGCCGTATTCTCGACGTTGAACGGGCGGAAGCCCGACCACTCGACCGAGAAGCTGGTGCCCGCCGCCTTCAGTTCGGTGGCGCCATTGACTTCGCCCGCGATGTCGAAAGCGTCATCGATCTTGCCCGCCATCGGGAAGCCGGTGAGTTTCAGCTTGGTGCCGCCATCTTCAAAGCTCGACTGGTAGACGGCCACACCCTTGTAGATCAGCGGCTCGTTGACCTTGATCGTTGCCGGGAAAGTCTTGCCGAGCGCGCGGTCGTGCACCACGACGTCGCTGGCGAACAGCTTCGGCATGCCGGTCGAGTAGAAATCGATGTGGAATTTCTTCAGTTCGATCGCGAACGGCAGTTCCTGCAGCAGCGAACCGCCCCCCTGCGGGATGGTGGCGGTCTGCCCGGTCTGCCCTTCGGCCAGCAGGATGTTGCCGCGGTAGGTCGGATTCGACACGCCCAGGCGGTGCTGGCTCGGCACGTCGGCAATCAGGCCGCCGCCGGTGTAGGGGGTTTTGCCGAGGAACCATTGTTGGATGCGGATAGGCAGCTCCGAATCGAGCATGCCGCCGAGCAGGATCACGATGATGGCCGTGTGCGCGAAGATATAGCCGAACTTGTTGCCGGCGCCCTGCTTTGCCGCCACCAGCGTGCCGTGTTCCTTCTCGACGATTTTTACCTTGTAGCCTGCGTGGCCGAGGCGCATGGCGGTCTGCTGCGCCAGCGCTGCACAATCCAGCGGCGCCGTCCATTCGGTCTTGTGGTGGAAATTGCGCAGGGACTCTTCGCGCACCTGTTCGCGCCAGCTGCGCATGTCGCGCACCATCTTCGGGGCGTTGCGGATCACGCACAGGCTGGTCGAGACGATCAGGGTCAGCAGGATGGCGAGGAACCACCAGCTCGTGTAGACGGTGTAGACCCCGAATGCGCGGAAGACTTCGTACCAGAAGGGCCCGAACTGGTTCACGTAGTTCGGCATGATGCTGCCCTGCGTGACGACCGTGCCGATGATGGCGGCAATCGACAGCAGCACCAGCAGGCTGATGGCAAAACGCATCGACGACACCAGCTCGACGGCTTCGGCCAGCCAGCGGCGGCGCGTGTTCAATTCAATTCCGGTGGTGCTCATTCTCTGGCAACTTCCTGGTGCGGTGGCGGATACCGCAAGCTTGCAGCAATAAAGAAAAGGGCGTCGGCTCGCGCCGCCGCCCTTTCCTGATCTTTCATATTTCTGAAGATTCTATATGATCAGCGCAGGCCGGCGATGTAATCGGCCACCGCCTTCATTTCGGCGTCCGACAGGCGCTGGGCGAGCGCCGTCATCTGCGGGCTGTTACTGCGTGCACCGGTGCGGAAGGCGACCAGCTGCGCCACAGTGTAATCCTGCAGCTGGCCGGCCAGGCGCGGATACTGGATCGGAATGCCGCCGCCGTTGGCGCCGTGGCAGCTGGCGCAGGCCGCGACGCCCTTGTCGGCGATGCCGCCGCGGTAGATCTTGCGGCCCAGTTCAATCGTGTCCTTGTTCTTCGCTGCGCCCGGCTTGACCTTCTGGGTCGCGAGGTAGGCGGCGACGTTGCGCTTTTCCTCGTCGGTGAGCATCTTGGCGTAGGTGGTCATGACCGGATTCACGCGTTGCGGCGTCGTGAAGTCGACCAATTGCTTATGGGTGTAGGCTTCGATCTGGTTCGACAGCTTCGGGTTTGCCGCGATGGTCGAGTTGCCGTTGGCGCCGTGGCAGGACAGGCATGCCGGCAAGCCGCGCGCGGTGTCGCCGCTGTCGTACAGGGTGGCGCCTTTAGCGGGATCGGGTTTGGCGGGACGCTGCGCTTCGGCTGCGCCAGCGATGCTGCCGAGGGCCAGGCTTGCAACCAACAACGATTTCACGAACACCGCGCTAGCGGACGGTACAGACACACGATTCATTCGAGCACCCTGAAAAAGTCGACAACAATAATTTTGTAAGTACAGCGGCCTTACCGTCACCTCTGGGGACGACGCAAACAATCGACAACCCCTTATTGTACAATAGCTTTGTTTCCCTATTGCTTCATTTCATTGCATTTTTCACCTCTTCCCCATGTCCAAACTCTGGCAAGCCCGCTTCTTCACGACCGTCAACCAACTGCGCGATCTCCCCGACACCGATGTGCCCGAGATCGCCTTTGCCGGCCGTTCCAACGCGGGCAAGTCGACCGCGATTAACATCCTGACCAACCAGAAGGGCCTGGCGTTCGCGTCCAAGACCCCTGGCCGTACCCAGCACATCAATTACTTCTCGATCGGCGGCGCCCACGTGGGCCAGCACCGCAAGGACCCGACCATCGTCGACGAAATCCGCTGCCT